>JBNKDZ010000410.1:0-5308 GCA_050288525.1 Cyclobacteriaceae bacterium | reverse complement strand
CTGATGCTATCGATCCCGCTTCTGATCCCTTTTTCTACCAACGCTCAGAATGAAATTACACTGGATAAAGCCATTGAAACTGGCATCAGCAACAATGCCGGCATAAAAGCTTCAGCCTTCCGGGTTGAACAAAAAAAGAAGTTGATACCGTCAGCTTTTCAATTTGACAAAACAGAAGTTTACTACGGATACGACGAAAATAATATCGCGGATAACGGAGAGCCACTTGGTATTATCGGAATACGCCAAAGCCTTCCGTTCCCGACAATCTTCGGATTGCACAAGAAGATGAACGATCAGATCTATGAGACACAGACTTTCCAATATGAACTGGATAAGAAAAATCTCTCCCTTGAAATAGCCAAATCGTATTATTCGATCTGGTACCTGCAACTTGTACAGAAAAATTACCGGTATCTTGACAGCATATACCAGTATTTTGACCACGCCGCAAAAAGAAGATACGATTTAGGGGAAACCAACTACCTTGAAAAGCTCACAGCGGAAAGCAAACACAACGAAACGATGGTCATGTTAACTCAGGGCAACGAAAACATCCGGTCGGCCTATAGCCACTTCTATGCACTACTCCAAACAGATTCCTCCTATACCATTCCGGACAAGCCAATGGAACAGCTAACACCTTTACCACCTGACACGATCGATCACCCGGGAATTGCTATGTACGAGCATACCTATCAGGGATCAACCCTGAATTACAGGTTGGAAAAGAGCCGGTTATTGCCCGATCTGAGCTTTGAATATTTCTCAGGGTCAAATAATGCAGAGAACGCACAGACCTATCAGGGGTATGAGATCGGGTTGGCCATCCCGTTGCTATTCGGACATCAGCGTTCCCGGATCAACGCGTCGAAAATCGAAATGAATATAATCAATGAAGAGGCCCGGGCCTATAAGACACAATTGATATCAAGATATGCTCAGTTAAATGCCGAGCTAAACAAATACAAAAAGGCACTTGATAATTATAACCTTTCAGGCCGGCAATTATCAAAAGAGATCATAAATACCGCCAGTAAATCATTCCGGAATGGTGAGATTGATATTTTTCAATACATCATGTCTCTGGACAACGCAAAAACGATAGAAATGAACTATCTGACAAATTTATATCAATACAATTTAACCGTACTGGCAATCAATTTTCTTACAATTTAATTGTAATCAATATGAAACTAAAAAGTGTAATACTACCTGGTGCAATGCTGTTAAGCATGATATGGTATTCTTGCAGTGACAATACATCACAAAGTTTATCTGAAACCGAATCTTCAGAAACCATAAAAATCAGTCCGGAACAATTTGGCTCCTCAAATATGAAACTGGGCACACTCGAAAAGCAAGTGCTGAAAAACGAAATACGGACAACGGGGTATCTGGATGTCCCTCCGGGAAACAAAGCGTTAATAAGTCCTTCATACGGTGGTTTCGTAAAAAGTTTCGACCTTCTGGAAGGACAAAAGGTAAAAAAAGGCTCCTTATTGTTCCGGCTCGAAAATATGGATTTTATTCAAATGCAACAGGAATATCTTGAAGCAAAAAAACAATTGGAATACCTGAAAAGCGATTATGAACGGCAGGAGATCCTGGCAAATGAAAATGTAGCCTCAAAGAAAAATTACCTGAAAGCCAAAACGGACTATGACATTACAAAGGCAAAATATCTGGGTCTCAAAGAAAAACTTATCCTTTTGAATATCCGGCCTGTTGATGTTGAGAACGGGAACATTACCTCGTCAATAAATGTCTACTCTCCGATCAGCGGGTTTGTATCTGAGATAACCATTGCGAAAGGTGCCTTCCTTAATCCGGCAGACATAGCAATGAAGATCACAAATACGGAACATATGCATCTGGAATTGCAGGTATTTGAAAAAGATGTCCTGAAAATCCACGAAGACCAGAAAATTACGTACCGCATACCAGGCGTTTCCAGTCAGTCTTTCGAAGGAACCGTACATCTTGTAGGTCAGTCGATTAATGAAAAGGACCGTACAATAAATGTCCATGGTCATATTTCAGAAGACAGGTCACTCAATTATATGCCCGGAATGTTTGTGGAAGCTGATATCATAGCTGGAGAAGACTCTTTGTATTGCCTTCCGGCTTCCTCTGTCATCGAAACAGGCAGTAATGCCGTTGTACTCACGCTATTGAACAAGACAGATGCTGAATATGAATTTGTAAAAACAGAAGTCCGGACCGGGACAAAATCAGAGCAATGGATCGAAATCAAAAACGCGGAAGATCTTAATGGTAAATCCGTACTGATTGAAGGAGGTTTCCAACTTATCCAGGAATAGTCCTTCCGTATAGGTCAGTCACGGTATCTTTTCAGAATTTCCTGATAGGCATCAATGCGTCTGTCTCGGAAAAAAGGCCAGATCCGTCGCACATCTTCTACCCTCTTCATATCAATTTCGACCACGGTAGTTTCTTCCGTATCAGATGAAAGCTGTTTCAGGATCTCTCCCTGTGGGCCGGTCACAAACGAATTTCCCCAGAAGTCAATGCCTTTTGTTGCACCGGTCCAGTCTTTTTCGAGCCCTGTCCTGTTAACGCTGATAACCGGAAGGCCATTGGCAACCGCATGACCCTGTTGTGAGATCATCCATGCATTAAGTTGGCGGGTCTTTTCTTCTACCGGATCATCCGCTTCCCATCCTATAGCGGTAGGATAAATAAGTAAATCGGCTCCGGCCAACGCCATAAGACGTGCTGCTTCAGGATACCACTGGTCCCAACACACCAACACGCCTAATTTGCCGACAGAGGTCTGTATGGGTTCAAAACCGAGATCCCCAGGTGTGAAATAAAACTTTTCGTAGTATGCCGGATCATCCGGGATATGCATTTTCCTGTACATACCAGCTATCGAACCATCCTTTTCAAACACCACAGCTGTATTGTGGTATATTCCCTTTGCCCTTTTTTCAAATAAAGACGACACAATAACGATCTGCTTTTCCCTGGCGATCTCAGATAACCTTTCGGTTGCCTGTCCGGGTATCGGTTCCGCGAGATCAAACATGGACGTTTCCTCTGCCTGACAAAAATAAATGCTGTTGTGCAACTCCTGCAATACCACAAGATCCGCCCCTGCTTCTGCACATTCAGAAATTCCTTTAATGCTTTTCTGCAGATTCAGCTCTTTAGCTGAGCCACATTTCTGCTGAATAATACCTGCTTTCAGAACATCCATACGTAAATTGTTTATTTATCACCCAGAATAATGCCCTCGGGATACTGCATGGTCACACAATGCAATGATCCGTGTTGTTCTATGAGCGACCGGCAATTTATATCAATAATTTTTCGGTTTCTAAAACATTCCGATAAAATATTTAAAGCTTTTTCATCCTGAGGCACACCATATACAGGTACAAGCACCGCATTATTGATAATGGTAAAATTAGCATAGGTAGCCGGCAGCCTGTTGTTTTCAACATCATAACAAGGATCCGGCATTGGAAGTTTCACCAGCCTGTAGGGTTCTCCGGCATTGTCCGAAAAGGTCTGCAATTGAGCCTCCATCTTTTTCAGATCATCATAATGTTCATCGTCTTTATCCTCACACCCCACATATGCAATGGTATGCACATCGCAAAATCTGGCAAGCGTATCAATATGCGCGTCGGTATCATCTCCGGCCAGATGTCCGTAATCCAGCCATAATATTCGTTTTGCTCCAAAATTTTCCTTCAAAAGACGTTCAATTTCCGTTTTCGTTTTATCCGGATTACGGTTTGGTGACAGCAAACATTCCGAAGTTGTAAAGATTGTCCCATTCCCATCACTCTCAACAGATCCCCCTTCAAGCACCATTTCCACCTTTTTCCTTTGACAATTTTGCAAGACCTTCTGTTTAAACAGCTTTCCTGTGATCTCATTATCCAACTCAGAAGGAAATTTGTTCCCCCATCCATTAAAAACAAAATCCATGACCAAGATTTGCCCCTCTTCAATGACGGTTATTCCTCCATGATCCCTTGCCCAGGTATCATTGGATGGAACCTTCACAAAATGAATATTTTTAGTATAATTAAAATACTTCTTTACGGATTCAATTTCATCACAAACAACCAGAACCTGCTGAAATTCTGCTGCTTCAGAAATAATGGTAACAAAGCAAGGTATAACCTCATCAAGCATGTATCCCCAATCACTGTTTTTGTGGGGAAAAGTAAGTTGCAGGAATGACTGTGATTCCCACTCAGCTGGTAATGTTTTCATAGTGTAAAAAGACCTGCAAAGTTTAAAAGAATTACCAGTATCTTCGATAAAAAAACCAAAAAAATTCAACAAACCGTTTTTTACAATTAATAAATGAATTTATCCGGCTTTTATAAGTTACTTCCTTAACACTCAAATTATTTACAATTAGTATAAGGCATGAGTAAATTATTCGTTAACTTAATGACTATTAGAAATATAATTTACAATATTCCGTATAAAATATAGTTTTTTCTTAGTTTATTTATAATATTTTTACTTAGCTGATAACATAAACAATTTTAGATAACATCCAATATGCGTAACTTAAATCTATTCCCCAAAACAATGTTTTTCCTGGCATCCTTATTCGCATTTTATATGCTCCATGGATGCAAAGGAGACGAAGATCCTGAAGCAGAAGGTATTTACTTTTCGAATGAGAGCTATGATAATCCCCCTTCATATAGTAATGCCTCTGGCTTACCGACAGATCTGCTCGTGTGCAAGGAACGAAAATTCAGCCTGTATACGAGCAGTAATTCCAAAACAGGTGAAGTGTCCATTATCAATGATGCTAAAGGAAATCTTTACATCACATTTGATTCCAACGACACCTGGGACCTTAAAAATGTTGCAATAAGTGTCGGAATTCAGAAAGGCAATATAATTTACGGAATTCCTGTTTTAGAAAATAATGTTCCTGATCCGGCCAGTTTCCAGGGAAAAGAGTCGTTCAGTTCACCGGAAGACATACATACATTTCTCGCTACTTTTCCTCAGGGAGAACCGATGTTTGAAACAATCGTCATAGCTGCGACAGCCGTTGTTGTTAATGGAAGTAATGAAGAAACAGTTTGGGCAGGAAACGTCACCGGAAGCACCTTGTCCGAATATACCATTGGCTTTAACGACAACAGCTGGCCATACCTCTTTTATTTCACCCCCGAAAGCTGTGTGTATAATTTTGCCTGGGAAGATAAAAAAACATCCGATAACGACCAGGATTACAACGACATCATTATAAAGTCGCACACAGAACGAAACGGCAATGATTATTTATTAAAATTCCGTG
>JBNKDZ010000409.1:0-15511 GCA_050288525.1 Cyclobacteriaceae bacterium | reverse complement strand
GTCCTGCCAGTCTCAAGATTACACTTGATTAATGATACATACCGAAGTTCTTTTATTACTTCGTAATGCGTAATTGCATGACGTCCGCTTTGTCCGTCAGGAAAAGCTGTGGTTATCCTCCGGTCTTTATAGCTTCTTCCCAGATTGACATTGATTGTTCCTTGTTTGGGATCCGGCTCTCCCCAAACGAGCGCATAATATGTCCGTTCGATAGTGTGGTCAAAAAATTGTTTTGCAAGCGCTGTCATTGCCATTTCCGTTTTTGCTATTACGAGCAATCCCGAAGTGTCCTTATCTATTCTGTGTACAAGTCCCGGACGTCCTTCATTATTTTTCATTTCCGGCAAATTGTTGAAATGATAGGTAAGTGCATTCACAAGTGTGCCAGTCCAGTTCTGAAACGCCGGATGTACAACCATTCCCGCAGGTTTATTTACTACAAGAAGGTATTCATCTTCATACACAATATCAATTGGGATATTTTCTGGTTTGACATCCGTATCTCTTGGAGGTTCCGGAAGTGAAATAACGATCTCATCTCCGTTTTTGACTTTGTAATTTGCCTTGACATCAAGGCCATTAACTTTAACAAACCCTACCTTTATAGCTTCCTGGATTTTATTTCTGGATGCATTTTGAATTTTTTCAGGCAAAAATTTATCTATTCTGATAGCTTTTTTTGTTTCTGCCACTATTCTGTGATGCTCAAAAAGCTCCTCCTGATCGTCGTTATAATACACTTCTTCCTGCATAGATTACAAAAATATAGATATTAATTGTTATGCTGGTAAAATGTAGTTTGAATTATTTAAATTGTGTCTATGTTTGACGAGGAAATAAATTCTCCGCTGATTAAAATTCATGATAAAGTCACAGAAGACCATGGCGTAGAATTATATATGAAGCGAGAGGATCTTATTGATGAATTTATTTCCGGCAACAAATACAGAAAGTTAAAATACAATCTGTTATATGCCCGTGAAAAGGGACATGATACACTCCTGACCTTTGGCGGAGCCTATTCCAACCACATACATGCTTCAGCATATGCAGGATACAGCTTTGGTTTTAAAACCATCGGAATTATTCGCGGGGAGGAACATGTACCTTTAAACCCTACTTTATCGGATGCTGAGGTGTTTGGTATGAAGCTCTACTACGTTGAAAGAAAGCAATACCGTCATCGCAACACGCCGGAATTCAGAGATCAGATACTTAAACGTTTCGGAAATGTATATCTTGTTCCGGAAGGAGGATCTAATGCACTGGCTGTAAAAGGATGTACGGAAATCGCCCGGGAGATACCCGATTATTTTAATCACATATGTATAGCAAATGGTACGGGGGGAACTATTGCAGGTTTAATTGCCGGAATGGAAGGGAAAAAACAGATCTGGGGATTTCCGATCCTTAAGGGGGGAGAATTCCTTAAACCAGATATTAAAAGGCTTATTAATGAATATAACGGAAAAAAATACTCCAACTGGGATCTGATATGTGATTATCACTTTGGTGGATATGCCAAGTATAATATTGAATTGGTGTATTTTGTTAATTCTTTTTTTTTAAAACATAAAATTCCGCTTGATCCGATATACACAGGAAAACTTATGTACGGAATATTCGATAAGATCAAAACAGGTTTTTTTAAAAGAGGTGACCGGATCCTTGCCATTCATACAGGGGGTATACAAGGCGTAAGAGGGTTTAATGAGCGATTCGGGGAATTGATTTACTGTGTATAAAAGAAAACCCGGTGCTACCGGGCTTCAATTACATTTTATAAAGCTTAAATGTTATTGGCAAAACCATTCGTACCCTGACAGGCATTCCTCTTTGTTTTCCCGGATTCCATTTCGGAGCCAATGAAACAACTCTTACTGCTTCTTCATCACAGCCAGCTCCAATTCCACGTATAACATTTATATCTGAAATAGATCCGTCTTTTTCAACAACAAACCCAACAAACACTTTTCCTTCAATATCCGAACGTGATGCTCTGGCCGGGTATTTCATATTTGAGGAAATAAACTCATAAAATGCTTTCATTCCTCCAACAGGTGAAGGTTGCTCTTCTACGATAGTAAAAATTTCTTCTGCTTTTTCTTCCGGCATTACTTCTTCAACTTCTACAAGTGGTTGTTCTTCAATCTTTTGATCCTCAGTCATATCGATATCAAGATCAATTTCAATATCTTCTATGATCTCTTCATCACGTACAACAATAATATTCGGAGCCTGTACTTTAGGAGGAGGTGCAACTTTTTGTTCTGTCTGCGGGATTTCCAGAATATCTTCATACTCTCCAATTCCGGAGGTTAATACAACAGTACTTGTTTCTTCCGGAAACTTCATTTCAAACATCCCGATAACAAATGAAAAACTCAGACACAATCCCAAGGCAAAAAACAAAACTACCAAAAGTTTATATCGTTTTGTTTTGGCTTTTTTAATTTGGATCAGGTCATCAACAACTCTACTATCATCTTTTTGTGGTTTTTCGGAAGGTAATGATCTCCTGGATTCCTGTTTCCTCCTCAACTTGTTTTGATCCGAAGTCCTTTTTATTACTTTCCGTTTATCAATGGTTTTCATCACCTTAACGTTTATTTTAAAAATGCGGTTTAATCAGATCATGAATTTTGAATGTCATAATCAAACATAAATACACTATATTTTTTTTAACAAATTATCAATGTATCTACTATATTAAACGAAAAATCATAATAATAAGTTAAATGTAGTAAGAAGGCCTTGATGTAATATAATTGAACTTGCGTAAGATATTTTAGAATAATACCGATAAAACACGGCTCAGTCTGTAAATCTGTGAGAGAAGTAGTAAAATAAATTGTTCCTAAAAAAATAATCGAAGGGCAAATAGAACAGCGTTTTAGGATATTTAAGTATCTCCTTATTGATTAAGGATATGTAATTCAGTGGATTAAGTATTGAACTATTCTATTTCGGTTTATCAAAAATATATACATTTTTTACTCTAATTTGCTTAAATACCGATGCAAGTTCTTAAGAAAAATCAGGGCAAAAAAAAAACCCGCCTGAAAGCGGGTTTGAAATATTTTATAATGCTATTATCCTAATTTAAAGGTAATAGGAAGGATCATACGAACTTTTACAGCCCGTCCCCTTTGTTTTCCGGGCTTCCATTTTGGAGCACCCTGAATAACACGAACCGCTTCTTCATCACATCCTGCGCCAATACCCCTTACGGCTTTTACTTCATTCAGTGATCCGTCTTTATCAACAACAAACTGAACGAATACTTTTCCTTCAATACCCATCCTTTTTGCCTGTGAAGGATATTTCATGTTTTTACCAACATATTTGTAAAACGCTTCCATGCCGCCGTCCGGAATAGGCTGTTCTTCAACAATTGTGAAAATTTCTTCAGCTTCTTCTTCTTCAGGTTCATCAGCAACAATTATTTCTTCAATAACTGTTTCTTCAGTCATATCCACGTCAAGGTCGATTTCGATATCTTCAATGATCTCTTCGTCATCCTCAACAACAATTATTTCAGGTTGTATTTGTTTTGGTGGTGGTGGTGGTGGCTGTTCTGTCTGTGGTACTTCCATTAAATCTTCGAACTGCTCCGTACCGGCATTCAAATTAACCTGACTACCTTCTTCTGTAAATTTATATTCAAAGGCAGTAATCATCAATCCTAAGCTGATTACCAGACCAATGTTCATAAACAATCCGGTCTTTTTGGTTAAATCTGCTTTTGGGTTTTTCTTACTTTCAACCATATCTTTAAACTTATTATATTTTCCAAACAGGAGATACTACTTCAATTATTACAAAAATACAAATAAAATATTAATTGACCTTATGCAAAAGAAAATTTATATATTATCAAGTATGTAAAATAGCCAATAATAATTCCTGCAAGATTAAATATCAGGTCATAAAAACTACTCGTCCTTTCAGGAATTACCATTTGAGCTACTTCAAGGAATATGCTATACGAACCTGTGATAAGTATGGCATAAACTGGTTTTAGCCCAAAATTTTGTTTTATGCACGCATATTTAGCAATACTTATTGTTAAAAGAAAACTCAATGCAATAAAAACACTTAAATGTGCCATTTTATCAAAAAGAAAAATTTCTTCTGTATCAGCTACTTCCTGCCCGGGCATTAATATCAAAAGAAAAACAACCACGCCCCAGATAATAGCAAAAAGGAAGATCCGTAAAAAAAGTTTCATTAACCTCCGATCAATTCCTTATATTCTGTAGCTGAAAGCGTATTTGATAATTCGTCTTCATTCAACAATTCAATTTTTATCATCCAGCCCTTTTCATAGGGATCCGAATTTATTAGCTCAGGTTCTGATTCGAGAGATTCATTAAACTGAAGTACGTTACCTGAAACAGGCATAAAAAGGTCAGAAACAGTTTTTACTGCCTCAACAGTACCAAATACTTCATTTATCCCAATCTCTTCCCCTACAGTTTCGATCTCTACAAAAACAATATCTCCGAGCTCATTTTGCGCAAAATCGGTAATTCCAACATATGCTTCGGTTCCTTCAACCCTAATCCATTCATGATCTTTGGTATATCTTAGATTTTCAGGTATGTTCATTTTGAATAATTTTAGGATGATTAAATTTTACGATTTAAAGCTAATTAAAATTCAGATATTATGTGTTGGTATCGGGCAACTTTTATTGAGCCAGGCTAAATCTGGCCTGAATACCAAATTGTGATGTCGACCTGGGATACGAAGTAGTAACCTGTGGCATGTTTACATTTCGTTCAAAATAAATATTCAGATTCAAACGATCATTCAACACATAGCTCACCTGTGGTTTCAGTTGGAAATTCATATTTCCTGCTGTTATGGTATTGACATCATCTATTTTGCGTTGAATGGTCTTGGTATCACGTATGGTAAGGTTGAGTTTAAACGTAACATCATTTTTCAGTGCGATCACTCTTCCCTGTGATTTGAAGGGCAATTTCAAATCTGCTTTTGTAAATCCGAAATCCAGAGATATATCACTGCTTTTGAGTTCGGTTATCTGTGAATTTGACATATTAAGCGCAAGATTTCGTTCCTTTTTAAAATCAAGTCTGAATGTCATTCGGCTTTTTGTACGGATATTGATCCCGAATAATGGCCCGTATCGCTCCTGAATCACAACCTGACTCATCAGGAATGGCGAAACAAATTCACCGACTTCATTGGTATCCGACGGCATTGGATAGTAATTGAGAAGGGCATCAAGTTCAAGATTATCCTGATATTTGAGCGAATTGGAATAATTATTTATGGTATAGGTTGAACTGTAACTATGTGTCAGGTTAATGGAGCTGAAGTTCTTTTTCAATGCTTTTATCTCTCCTAATCCGCTGAAGTCAACTCTCCATCCAGGTATGGGTATTTTCGGAAATGGATTTAGTGCCACTTTATTTGGGTCTTTACCCGTATAGGCTGCAATAAAAGCCGGGATCATCACATCCTGGGATTTTCGTGAATATTGACCTTCATTAACATTCTCTGTTTGTAATCTGTTTCTGATGATATCCAGATTTTCTTCAAACGTGTTAAATACGGGTGAGTTATTGTTGTCATCATCTTTGATAAAGGAGGTTTTCATGCTATTGATTGAGATGCTATAGCTTCCTGACCGTGAGGTGTTCACCCCGTTATATTCAAATTCGTTGGTATTTACATTCTGGTTGACCCTGAACAATTCAAGGAAGTTACCAGTAGCACTTTTTTTAGCATCCAGCTGTATTCGGAAGGATTTTGCCGGTTCAATGGATGCTTTCAGGTTCAGGTCATAGGTTTTTGCCTGTGTAAAAGGGGTGGAAAACAGTGTATCCTGCATAATCCACCCTTTGCGAGCAGCTTCATACCTGTATTCCGGATTCTGACTACCAAACAGGAAAGACCACCCGGGTGAAGCCCAGCTGGTATCTTGCCCCAGAAGGAAAGGACTCCTGTTAAAACCGGGCAACATTGTTGACTGGCGTGTATTGTAGGTGACCGTAAAGGATCTGACACTCATCAACAGACGGGTGAGTCCTTTGGCCACTTTCATTTCTGATTTTTTTGTTTTTGTAGTGTCCTGAGCTGTATTCGGACGTGCCCGGGACCTTGCACTTCTTCTTGGAGGTGTATTGATCTCTCTCAGAAATTTCGATTTATTATAAAGTTTAACCAGGTCAATTTTTCCATTAAGGCCAATTTCGCGGTTGTTTTGGATGGTATTACCCAGTATTTTCTGCACATTTAATGAATCAATATCCGAATAAGCACCTGCTGTCCAGATATATCCGACACCATATCTCACATCTGAGCTTATCCAGTCGACCAACGGGATTTTATCCAATGGCACTTTATAATTGATGTTGAAATTCTGATCGAAGGTTTTCATCCTACCCATCTTTTTCAGATTCTCCCAAACCGTCTGACGTTTTTCCGGTGTATCAAGCTCCCCATACGGTTCGTCTATGATGGTATTTGCCCGTGCGTTGTAGTCAAACGACAACCCCTTGGATATCGCCCATCTCAGATTGTAAAACCGGTTAAATGTAAAATATTTTTCATAGGTAGGCAGAATACCTGTTGTTGTAAGGTCGGCATTCCTGAGCTGTGTTTTAATAAATCTTCTGTTAAGGTCTGTCCGGAAACTGAGGTCTGACGGTAAAAGGGACAAATTAAAATCCTTGATCAGTTTAAGATATTTCCCATCCAGTGCTTTCGAATTTTTGAATGGTTCGATGATCCCGCCTTTAGGGCTGTAATTATACGCCAAAGATCCTCGCTGTTCCTGAAGCCTGTATGATTCAGTATTAAAATCACTTCTGTTTGTTTCACTGTAGGCATATGTTACAGAAACATTCTCAATATCATAAATGTGACTTTTGGCATCCGGTTTTGTCTTTTCCTTTCGGACATTAACAAAATTTATACTTTTTCTTTCCGCTCTTTCCTGAACAATTTTTTTATAGTCTTTTGCATCACGCTCACTATCAAAGGCACTTAATGTCGCTTCCAGTGGAATATCCGGATTTTTGGGGTCATATTTTGGTGTTATTTTACTGTTTTCATAACTCATGAACATTGGGATTTTTATCCCTGTTTTTTCCGGGAGGAATTTATCCAGAGCTATGTTGGCAGACACGTCGTATTGGAAGGTTTCTTTTCGTGTTCTTTCGGCTATTCGTTGTTGTACCCCCCCAAAGCCAAAAGAAGTATACCGTGTCGAAGCCGTTACCGTCATCAGATCTGCCAGTTTGGCATTCAGGTAGGCATTGGCAGCCCAACCGGCTGTCCGGTCAAAATCCGTAACCCGGAGTTCATTGGCCCATACCACTACAGAATGAGGAGTTTCGTCATCCGTTTCAGGGTTCCGTATACCGATCATGATGGTTTGCACAGATTGCAGATCAGGATTTCCGGATACAGTAAGTAAGTATTTTTCAAATGCCTCACTATACGGAAGATCAATATCGATGCCCATCTGGTTCCTTCTGGACTTAAGCCTGTATAATTCATTAAAGGCCAGGTTTATTTCATTTTCTTCCGGCCAAATTTCCCGTTGCCCTGTTGAACCTTCAGGTGTTATTTTCAACGGAAGTTCTATTTCATAGTAGTTATCAATAAAATCCGTTCCAAGTCTCAGGAATGCTGTTACTTCATCATCCTGAAGGTCATGCTCAGAGCTGAACTTTTCAGCATGTAAAAACATTTTTATCCTTCCGTAATTTATCAGGTCGGTTACAAAATTTTTATATACTGCCCGCGCGTCTCCATCTTCGAGGTTCTCCACACTTATCTTTAATGATTTTTCGTTCTGAAGCCGGTTTGTCGGAGAGGTGTTGTCCTGATCACGATTTATACCAGGAGGTAAAACATACGGTATTTTATCTCCTGATGTGGTACCATTTTCTTCAATATTTACTTCTGATACCAAAAAATTATCATCCACCGGCTCCGGGATTTCATTTAAGCCTCTCTGATACAGATTCCCGTCATATTTTCTCCATTGTGAACCGACAAACTGGAATTTTGCCATACGCATTACTACTGGTTGTTGGAAATCCGTACAATACATTCGTATAAACCGGATGGACTTATATCCGGAAATATTACCATGTGTACCTGTAGGTTTACGTATCGGAATCCTGAACAGATACCAATCAACATTATCTCCGTTTATATTGTTAGTAACCCTGTCAACAATATAATTATTGCCTATTGCCAATTGTCCGGGACGAAGATCAAGTTCATATTCATAGTATTCTTCCAGGTCACTGATGGTATTGTCACTGTTGAGGTCTTCATTGTCTGGGGTACTACTTCCTGAAGGTGTAAAGCTGGAATTCAGATTTGATATTATGGGAGAGTTGTTTTCTGTACCATTATAATTTTTATATCGTTCCAGCACTTTTACGTCATTCTCATCATATTCAGATCCAAGGTAATATTTAAAGTTATCACCTGATACATCTTCCAGTATCTGATCACGGACTTCAGGAGGCACACTGTTGATATAATCCTGAAAGAACGTTGCCTCTTCCGA
Source organism: Cyclobacteriaceae bacterium (assembly GCA_050288525.1). Classification (GTDB taxonomy): domain Bacteria; phylum Bacteroidota; class Bacteroidia; order Cytophagales; family Cyclobacteriaceae; genus JBNKDZ01. Next base: position 6,948 of record JBNKDZ010000409.1, on the reverse strand, counting down.
ATTCCGGACACCATCTAAACCAAGATCCTGGTTTTGGCGGGAGGATTCTGAATTGTCAAACGAGTTTGTTAAGAATTGTTGTCGTGTAACGTATCCCCATGCGGTAGTATCCAAAACACCATTATCGCCATCTGCCGGTAGTCCGTTTTCAAAGCCGTGGCTATTATCCTTAATTACGTCCTCCGAAATACTACCAAGGTTGAACACCAGTTTACCACCTGTTGTATTGTTTGTATTAAAAATACCATCACGGACTACACCGTTTGAACCCGGAATGAAAGGATCCATCATCCAGAACTCGATATATTCTATGTTATTTTTATCAAAATCTACATCTGAGGTGATAGCACGTGTTATACCGCCCCAGTTCGATCTTGGATTGTCGAGCAGGTTATTGCTGTTTAAATCCGGGTTATAGTTAAAAGGCCCTCTTTCAGATGGATAATATGCAAAATCAAATATTGAAAGGTTGGTATTGATCACCTGTCGGTCTTGTTTTTGAAAGATCTCTCTTGGAGGAATTGCCCTGACATAGTTATTGACCATATCCTCATCTGTGATATTATCAGGACGTGACACGCCTGATGAGCGATAAAAAATATTATCGATCACATACCAGGAGGCTTTTGCCCGTTTATATCCCAGCGCCAGGTCATTGTTAATGCTTGTTGCATCCGGGAAAAACCGGTGATCATCTGTTACAGGTGTATGGGCAAGTTTCCAGTTAAGGATGCCGTTGCCGAGGTTAAAAGGTGTGGCAGAAGCTTCAAAGTCATCGATATAAGAAGTTTCATCTCCATTCACAATGTTGGAAGTTCCTGGAAGTATTTGCGCAAATTCAGCGTTAAAATTAATAGTTGAAGGTTCTTTTGTCTGAATCAAAGGCAGGGCATCGACCATTTTTGTCAGAAATCTTGAATCCTTTCGCAGGTTCACATCAAAGCCATATTTCAGGTTTCGTATTGGTTCACTTCCAATGCTAACCCTGGAATACAACGGACGTTCATTATGATATAACAAGGTCGCTCCAAAATTCACATCATCGTTCAGGTGATAATCAAGACGGGTACCTAACAGGCTTCTGGCCTGAAAGTTAAACATATCTGCTTTTTCATACGTAATGTTTATTGCTTTACCTGAATTGAGGACCGCCTCATTAATGATGGTGACTCTTCCAAGATTATAGTCCACCCTGTAGTCCTGACCTTCAACCAATGGTAAGCCTCCTGCCATAACAACAACAGAGCCTTCCGATATATTTATCCCCGGCAGCATGATCTCGGATGAGGAGCCTGCCTGCATGCGTCCTTCGAGATAGAATTTATTTTTCGTAACGTCTAGTTCAGCATCCGACTTTGTAGTCGAGTATAAATTGTCGTAAACATATTTATTTATTAGTCCTCCTTCTGTATCCGGGTCAAAATAGGACTTCAGTTTTTGTCCGAATGGTTCCAGGTTCGGAAATATAATCTGTCCGGTCTCAGGTAACACTGTGATCCCTGTCACGAAGTCAAAATTACCATCCGGCTGAGGGTCATTGCTTGAGTTTAACCTGTCAAGTCCGAGGAGTTGTACCAGGGGAACATTTTTTGTTTTGGCACCTTCGTGAATGCTTGGATTATCAACTCCGGTTTTATCATCCCGGTATACGATCCTGAGTTGAAATCCTTCCGGGGTAATCTGGGTAGCATTCAGGCTGTAAATATTTTTCATCATCAGATCCCAGGTAGGCACTTCTGTATCGATTTTACTTGGCCGTATTAATTTCAGAATAATGGATTCGTTTTCCGGCAGACTGTTATAGTCTTCTGTAAGTTCTCCGACTTTATACGGTTGTCCATTATACGTATATTCATAAGCCACAGCCAGCACCTCATCGCTTTGCAGTTTACGCACAAGGGAGATGTAACCCAATTGACGGTTTACGGTGTATTCCCGTTCGTCGAGTTTTCTGGCAGCGGTAATACTTTCATAATCTGTGGCTTTAACGAAATTGAAGGAGCCTTCAAGTATTCCCGGGCCATCATTTTTATTCCGGATCCCCGGGTTAGAGGTCAGGCTATTGTACAGCAGGTTTGCATCATTCCTGTTTGGCCCTCCATTACCCGGGCCCACCTGCGGGTTGCCTGACTGATAAATCGTTTCGCCTTCACCGAGATCCATAAAAGCAAGGAAGTTTCTCAGAGTTTCTGTATTGTTCTGACGGTTTATGATGTATACTTCCACCCTGCCAACGTCTACGCCTGAGATAACCTGCGGTATACCCCGAAGCCATGATTCGTAGTTTTTCCTGAAAAAGTGGCCGAGAAAGAAGTGTCTGTTGTCCTCATAATCAGATACACGTACTTCAAACTCGCGTCCCTGACCACCATCCATTCCTCCATTGATCTCAATCTGGTCACTTTTTCCTCTTTGTGTTGACATTACTCCGGTAACATCAAGTTTCCCAAACCTCAGCATGGTTTTAATACCGAAAAGGTTTTGAGCCCCCGTTATCAGACTGTTTGAAACCGGAAGGCTAACATTACCGATCTCGATCTTTTGTATTATATCTTCTTCAAATCCGGTATATTCTACTTTCAGATTATTTTCAAAATCGAATGAGTTGTTATTGTCAAAGTCTGCGGTAATACTGAGTTTTTCACCGATCTTACCGACAACGTTCATACTTATCTGTTCATCAAACTCAAAGCCTCCGCTTTTTTGTTGTCTTATCGGTATGGAGGGGTTCTTTAACCGTTGCCATCTTCCACCGAAATCGAGTGTGATAAAACCATTTGGACGAATATCCACAAAGCTACCTCCGAATATCCGGTCGAATACCGGGCTCATATAGATCGGGGGAATAAGTCTTCTTCCGCTCACAGCACTTTCTCCATCCAGACCGGAAGACATATCCTTGAAATATTGTTTTTTCATCCTTTGGTCGAACAATTTATTGTATTGTTCGAAGGTAAGGTTCGAGGGCGCCCTATAGTTGAGGTCTCCGTATTTTTCCCGAATTGTATAGTTTCTTCCGGTATCAACTTCAATTTCCAGTTGCATTGGATCCTTCAGTAAAAAAGGAGAAGAGGGTGTGCCATACAAAATGGAGTTTCCATGCCTGTCCTGTGGATTAAAAACAGGTTCTCTTCCGCTCTTATACGTATCATCCTGTGTGGGAGCAGATATGGTATCAGTCTGATTTATAACATTGGTTGAATCCTGAGCAGAAACCATTAACGGCAAAGCAAAAACCAGCCATCCCATTAAGTAAAATACCTTTAACGGGTTAAAAACTAACGATTTGATATGTATGTGTTGGGTCACTGGTTTTTAATCACCTTATGTTCGCTGCAAAACCTGTTTAATTAGATCTTCCAAAGTAATATCATCCCCTGATTTTTTTAAAATGAAATCAAGGCTTTTTTCTGCTGCAGATTTATTTATTCCCAAAGTCATCAAAGCCGATAACGCTTCAGTTCGGATTGTATTGCTGACATTGCCTGAAACCATCACATCTGGACTCTCTTTTCCTACTTTATCTTTAAGTTCAAGAATAATCCTTTGCGCGGTTTTATTTCCAATTCCTTTCACACGTTGTATCGTTCCTACATCACCACTGACAATAGCATTTTTAATTTCATCAACAGTCATTGATGAGGTGATCATAAGTGCTGTTCCGGGACCTACACCTGATATGGAGATTAGCTTCAGAAATATTTGTTTTTCGTCGGGATTATAGAATCCATATAATGTATGTGCATCTTCCTTAATATTCAGATACGTATGGAGTTTACAAGTATCCAGATTTTTTATTAAACCATATGTATTAAGAGATATCTTTACTTCATAACCTATATTATTTACTTCCAAAAGTACATAGGTCGGGTCTTTAAAAGTAAGTATTCCTTTCAGGTATCCAATCATTACCGAATTTCATTCTTTGTTAGGAAGGCAATTTAAATGTCTTAAGAATTTCATTGAGTTCCCTCATGGAATCTCTTTGTGGAAAGCCGGGACTATATAAAAACCCTTCAATATAATACAATCTGTTTTTTGATTCATCGACAAGCGCGTAACTGACAAACGGCCCTCCCATTGAAAATTTATTGAGGTACCACAACCCTTGTAATTTAACCGCATATTTACCGTTAAAATTGACTTCTTTCCTGCTCAATTCAAAATTCCGTGTTTCAGTCAGCATATATGAGTCGGGCTCTTCCGGTTTGTATAAAATGTATGGTTTTGTAATCTTTTCCCGTATGCTTATTAAGCTATCCAATGTAAATAGTTCTTCCGAAGTATAATCAACCCACGATATAAAGATGTTCTTATCAATATCAACAGTGAAATTGCGTAACCATAAAAAGTTTTTTTCATCCATGCTAATATCATAACCCTGCGGGATTTTGATGTTCGCTCCGAATTTCTTTTTTACAAGATTCCCGATACCCTTTATTGGAGGAGCATTATACAATACATTATAGATCCGCTTTGCATTTATTGTAAGAAAGTGATTTTGCAATGCTTCCTTGTTAGTAATCAGGTTTCGTATCAGATCGTCTTCTGTTTTTCCGAACAGGTGAAGAATTTCCTGACCTTTGGCAAATTCATCCTTCTTGGCAAACATAAATAATGTGGAATCCTTGTCGATCATATCTAAGGATTCTTTTGTGAAGTACGTTTTCAATTTCCTGTTGGCAGGACTTTTATCATTCAGAATGGTTACGAATATGATGTTTTTTTGTGTTTTGAAAAGGGACATCAGATTTTTCGGTTCAATGTAATTCAGGTTAAACAACGGCTCACTTCTGGGAATTCCCTGAACAGGTGCCTGAAAGACATGTCGTAGCGTATCGCCGACTTTTCCAAACCATTCACTTGAATCTATAACTATTATTATCTCACCATTTTTACCTTTGGCTGATGGTAAAAGGCCTGCAGGATCCTCTTTTAAATTGCAGGATACTACAAAACTAAAAATCATGAAAATAAAAATATTTCGTGTAGTTGCCATAATATATCTCAACGATTTATCAAACCTCCAAATTGTGAAATAAGTATGATAAATCAAATTAAAAAAACAGGTCTCTGGCTCAAGAATTACCCGACTACCAGTTTTTGTCCTGGTTTTATCTTATTTGTTTTCAGATTATTGATTGTTTTAATTTTTTCTACGGTCAGGTTATCATATGCCTTTACAATATCCCACAAGGTATCTCCTGGTTGCACAATATGATATTTGGTGCCATTTACCACAATACTCTTTTTCGCTACTGCAGGAGTGACAGATAATGTTGATGTCGTATTATTTGATTTTGCAACGCTGGCATAGGCCCCATGATTTGTCCAGATATTCAGCTTTTGACCTACCCGAATGGTGTTGCTGTGCAAATTATTCCATCGCTTTATATCCGTAACACGCACATGATATCTTTGAGCTATCCTGCCCAACACGTCACCACTCCGGACTCTGTGCACGATCTTATCTCTTCCATAAGTACTTCCTGTTTTTTTGGCCAGAAGTTCAAGTTCTTTTTTGCCTGTTTTAGCTGCCGAATCCAGGATAAAGGACCTGTTTTGGGTAAAATATTCGTATGTGTCGGAAGGAATGTTTATTGTATAATATTTTTTGCTTTCGGGTAATGTCTGGTTTTTTATGGCCGTATTGATTATTTCCATATCATCATGACATACGTTAAGCAAATCGGCAATGGTAGAAAGTTTTACGGCACTTTTAACCATAATCGTGTCATACTCGATCGGGTAATCATATTCTTCATCCTCCAGTACAAGGTTATGTTCATCTGCATATTCGAAGGCATAGGTCACTGCAACAAATTGAGGAACATACCCACGCGTTTCTCTTGGCAGGTACTGATAAATATCCCAGAATTTCTTTTTATAACCTGATCGCCGGATGGCTCTTCTCACATTTCCCGGACCACAGTTATAGGCTGCAAGGGCCAATTCCCAGTCATCAAAGGTATCATAGAGAGACTTAATATACCTGCATGCCGCATCGGTTGATTTCTCCGGATCCATCCGGTCATCCACAAACCAATCCGAATTCAGGTCATACATTTTCCCGGTATAGTAAATGAATTGCCACAAACCGACTGCTGCTGCACGTGATCTTGCGGTAGCTGTAAGCCCGGATTCGACAATGGCAAGGTACTTCAGCTCTTCAGGCATATCATACTTTTTGAGATACTGTTCAAAAACCGGAAAATACATCCTGCTACGTCGCATAACCATTTTAGTATATTCCCTGTCTTTCAGTGTGAAATAGTCAATAAAAGACTTAACCCGCATGTTGAAGTTCATCGGTATCCTGGAATCAAGATCTTTAAGCCTTTTTTCCATGGTCTCATAATCGACATCCGGGATGTGTTCGTATGTGAGGGGTGGTATAAACAAAGTGTCATTGTCTTCAAATGCCAGTGACTGGCTTTTCAAAGTCCCCGATAACAGCACAATGGTTGCTACGATACAAATTGATAAAAAGTGTCTCATCTTTGCCATGATAATCAACGTTTTAAATATTCATTTGCAAAGGCATACAGTTTATCCTCCTGAAAATAATTGGCCATTACCTGCAATCCGAAGGGCAGACCATTCGAATCGTTCCCGTTGGGAATTGAAATAGATGGAATACCGGTAACAGATGCCTGGACCGTAAAAAGGTCAGCCAGGTACATTTCCAATGGATTTTTACTGTGTTCGCCTAACTTAAATGCTGTGGTAGGAGACGTTGGAAGTACTAAGAAATCAAAATTATTTAAAATATCAAGCGTTTTCGCCTTAATCAGTTGCCTTACTTTTTGTGCTTTGGTATAAAATGCGTCGTAGTAGCTGGCGCTCAGAACGAACGTACCGAGTATGATACGCCGCTTTACCTCTGCGCCAAATCCTTCAGATCGGCTCATCTTGTACATGGATTCCATATCACGTGTATTCGGACTT
>JBNKDZ010000408.1:0-4138 GCA_050288525.1 Cyclobacteriaceae bacterium | reverse complement strand
TATGGACATTAACAAAATGATCAGAAATAGATCTTTGTTGCGCCATAACCAAACTTTCCTTTATCGGAATCTTCAAAATATTTCACTTCTTTCATGTTTGACAATATTTTGTGAATTTTTTGTCTGAGAATACCATTCCCGATGCCATGAATCACCTTCAAAGAAGAATGATTATTTATCAGGGCATTATCACATGCTTTTTCAAATGTCTTTATTTGCAGGTCAAGAAACTGATCTTCTCCCTTTATTTCTTCATGCTCTCCGATAAGATTTTCAATATGTAGATCCACAACCAATTCTTTTCCTTCAGGCTTATTCTTAATAACAGGGTCTTCAGATCTGATGTTCCCCTCCATCATACGTTCCTTTATCTTCTCTGCACTTATCTCATTGGTTTTTTTATTGTTTTTCTGATATATCATCAGTTCTTTATCCAAACCATTGACGTATCTTTTTATATTAAAATCATTCAGTTCGAGAGTTGTTTCCTTATATCCGGGTAATGAAGGGCTGACCGATATCTGTTCATGAACAATTTGCCTGAACAAAAACTTCCTTTTATTTAAGAACACTCCTGATGTAACCTTCCCGAGCTCTACAAAACTATTCGGTTTACAGACACCCGAATACAATCCCTGCCAAATATTTTTTTCATGAATCATTACCGATAACAATATTTCTGAATCTGTACCATTCAGAAAATACAACCTGTAGGAATCCTGTTCCTTCAGAACTCCCAGATAATCGCCTTTCTCAATATCCTGTATCAGGACTTTCTTTTCCTGACGGAGCGATTGATTGCTTTCCGGTCTCTCACTAAATTGTTTACGCTCTTCAGAATGTATTACTACAACATCTTTTTTTATTGCCGGAATGGTAAAACCTTCTTCAATTTCTATCTCAACCAGGTTGTCATTTGCGATCTTCACTATAACCCCTTCTTCGGTACCATGCAACAATCGTACTCTGTCTCCAACTTTCATATTTTTGTTTTTAAAAATAAATCCAATGATATTTCACCCCCGATTTACAGTTAAACTCTACTGCTGGTGCAGGTAGCTTGATCATATCTGCAAAAAACAACAAGGTATTTATATACTTTTTCCTGCTTTTTATATGAGAGAGATCAATATCAATGCCCAGGTAAAATTGCCGGTAGCTTTGATAACCATGATCAACATTCTCCTGATCTCTGCCATATACCATTCCTTCTGCACCATAACCCAGTGCAATATTCAACCATTTAGGAAAATGATTGTTTGAATGCAGCAAAGAATATACGTCAAATGACAGCCAGTAGGTTTGTCCGTTATAATCTTTAAGCCATGACTCTGACAGACTTCCTCCTAAAACTTCCGGATGATAGCTGGAATATTCTGTTGAATGAAATGAAAATTTAAATTTTATTTTCTGTTTTTCCCATAATAATTCCTGGCCAAGGTAAAATCCGGCCCCGAAAAGATCTGCTGCTATATCCCCCCAGGAAAAGCCGAAATCCTTGGAATAACCATCCAGCATCTCAATGGGGATCATCAGTGCCTGACTCATAACACTTCCCCATATGGCAGATTTTTTATCGGAAACACCAGCCAGTTTCAGCCCGTGATGTCCGATCCTGCTTAAATGATATGCTGTATAAGAGTGTCCCAGTTTATCCACCTGATTCCATTGGGTGTTATCATTGTAAAAATGAAAGCCTGTCTTCCCCAGTTCATCATACCAGGTATTACTCAGGATAACCAGTCCGGTACCATACGCAACGGCTGTCCCGCCAAGAATAATATGGAGTTTTTTATTATCTACCCTGGTGGTAGTATCTTCCTGCCCCATTGCCTTCATACAATAAGAGATCAAAAGAATACAAATGATAATGACAGGAAATTTCATAACAGGCCGCGAATTTACACATATGTATTATCGAACAAAAACAGATGAACAAAAAACTACCACTTACTCCTGAAATTGCATATAATCTGTTTCGTTCTCGATCAAAAGAGAGTCTGATTCAGGGGTGTTGTCTTTGTTTTCCTCTGATTTTTTATTTTTTTCTTCTTTTTTCTTTCTGGTATCTTCATGTGCTTTTTTAAAGATACTGTTCAGTTCATCAAAGCTTTGGGTATGGAGGAGGCTGAAACCAGCTGTTGTAGAAGTGCTTTTCCGGTCGGGATTTATACTGTTATAATTCGTTTTGTTATAAATTTTAGCGCGTATTTTTCCATCTGTGGTAAGCATATATTCTACAGACCAGTCACCGAGAATCGTGGCTACATCTGAGCTGCTGTACGGGTTTGTAAATCCTCCGTCCCGGGTCACCCGCAACCGGCCATCGAGAAACGAATACGACATTCTTAACTGGAAGGTATTAAAAGCTTCATCATCAAGAGATCCCAGATCCACATCGATTTCAAGGTTTTCATCAAACTGGGTCACCCAATAGCTGATCTGATTGGAGATAAACTCACTTACACTCCGGCCAACGGATCCGCCAACGTTAAAAGCATTTTCGGGTGAAAAGTTTTTCAGTATGATCAAACTAAACACCTGCCGTTTCATCTCCTGTTCATCGTTATGGATTTTATTTCTAAAAGCAGTAATCTGAGTTTCAAGCGATATGCCATTATAAACTTCACTTTTCGGATACTCTTCCACATCAATATCAAATTCAATCTCAGGATACATAAGGTCTCCTTCTATATCCAGGATTACTTTAGCGGGATATTTTCTGTTCAGCTCCGGTTTAGCCTTTATTTCTTCTTCGGTAACTTGCATGATTGGTGCCAGGGAGGCAAGCTGCCGATAGGTAGCCTGAATGTCAAGAATGGCACCATAGGGGTCACCAATCCAGGTAATCTTGGAATCCGGCACAATTTGAAACTCTTTGTTGATGACATTATAAAGTGTAAAATTATATCCACCCTCCTGGATAACATATTCTCCAAACATGTAAAAATCACCTTTTGTATCTATCTGAAGGTTTATTTTTCCATTTCCTCTGCCTCTGATTATATCCCCTGACGTGATATCGAAGATTATCTCACAATACGCATCCTGGGTCAGGTCAAAGTCAAAATTCAGATTTAGTCCGGCCAGGTTGACCCCTTTCTCTTCTTTTTCAGTATTTAAGGTATCTCTTTTACTCACGAATGAAATAAAATCTTCCTGTACAACTTCCACACTTCCTTCCAGAGGAATGTAAATTTTAGTGCCCTTTTCAGAGGTAGCTGTTGCATTGATGTTAAAAATCTTTCCCTGACCGAAAATTCTGAGGTCACCTGTCGCAAAGGCTGTTCCGTAGTATAATTCATTTTCTTTAGCAGTGGTATTCATGACCATGAAATTTTTCATATCCCCGGTGAAGTCAAACCGCAATTCCTTAAAGCCATCATGAAAAATCTTACCCTGTAAAACACCCTGATTTTTGTAGGAATCGGTAAGGACGAAATCCCTGAAATCAATTACGTTATTGTCCAGAAGGACATTTCCTGCAAACCGGTAATGTGTGTTAAGATAATCAAGCGTAAACTCCCCGTCTTTAACAATACCCTCCCCCTTGACTACAGGATGGCTGAACATACCAGTGATATCCATTGAACCATTGATATGACCACCGACATCTGAAATATAATTCTCAAAAAAGGGCTCCAGAAGATGTACATCTGCATTCGCAAGCTTTGCTTTCAGCTTGATCTGTTGTTCCGTACTTTTGGGTATCAGCTGACCATTCACCGACATTTTTTCCTGATTATCACGCTGAACAGAGAAGTTTACATCAAAAAGCTTATTCACGTTGTCATATTCCGTATAGGTAATTATATCTCCCACTGGAAATGTATTAAATGTGAATTCCTTAATATTGATGCGGCTGTTTATCTCCTTATCCATGAAAAAATTCTTAATGTCAATAAATCCGTTTGCTACCCCGGCAAATTCTTTATTAACAAGTGGATTTAAATTATCCATGCTGAAATTCCGTACCGAAACGAACAGATTATCAAACGGGTTTTCCGAAAGCACACCGTTAAAGGCGATGCTTTGGTCTTCATGTGACAGGATAAGTTTCTGTACTTCGATATGCTTATCCCTGATTTTTATAATATTTTCGGCGCTGAAATTCCATTTTTTATTAATTGCCTGTATT
>JBNKDZ010000407.1:0-4533 GCA_050288525.1 Cyclobacteriaceae bacterium | reverse complement strand
GAGTTTGAAAGAGTTCATTATATCACAAATACGTTTTAGGGCAAAAATAACGACATTTTCTATTGATTCTTGTATTTTATTTATTTATTCACACTTTATTTTTGAATAAAAACCGGTGTTATGGAAAAGTATATGGGCATTGATATTGGAGGTACCAATATCAAAATTGGTATTGTAGACCGTAAAGGAGGAATGGAATCAAAAATAAAATATCCCACCTCCAAACTGCGTAAAAGCGGCGATTTTGTAGGTAAGTTTATCGAAATACTGGAAGCGGAATTTGCTAAAAATCCGGAAATTAAAAAGATCGGGATTGGAGTACCGGGAACCATATCGCTTGACCGTACCACACTTCTCGAAATACCATCAACACCTGTCTTAAATGGGGTAGCCCTGAAACCTGTTCTCGAAGCGTATTTTCCTGATAAGACATTTTTACTTGAGAATGATGCCAATGTAGCAGCTCTCGGGGAATATTATTTTTCCTCTACTGAAACACCTGAAAATTATATCTTCATCACGCTCGGGACCGGAGTAGGAGGTGCCGTTATTATCGGGAAAGAGATCTTTAAAGGAGGTGATGGAAATGGCCTTGAGATCGGACACATGCTGACAAAAAACGGTAAAACGCTCGAGAAGAATATCGGTAAAAAAGGCATCATGAAACTTTCGGCGAGGCTCATGAAAAAACATAAAACCTCCCTGAAAGATATCGAAGAACTGGATCCGAAAAAAATAATTTTTGAAGCTGAAAAAGGGGATAAGGTCGCCCGGAAAGTGTATAAGGAAGTTGGAGAGTTGCTTGGAGAAGCCCTTGTCTCTGTCATACGGTTGCTGGATATTAAAACCATTCTGATCGGTGGAGGCTTGTCTGTCAGTTTCGATATCATTGCCAAAGAAATACAGAAGATCCTGAACAGAGACCTGACAAACTATTATACGGATAAAATGGAGATCAGGAAAGCTGAATTGGGAAATGATGCCGGAATTATCGGGGCAGCTTCACTTTGTTTTAAATAGTGCCGGTTTTTTTAATCGAGATCTCATTTGCAATACCAATGGCCGAAAAACGAATGTACAGCGCCAATGGCTGCTCTCCGTTATTTAAAGAACAATCACCTCCCGGTTCAATGAAGTAAATATAGTAACGCTGGTTTTTCTGATACAACTCCTGAGCATCCGGGCGTCCCATTAATGTTTCAATTTCATTAACCTTAAGCCCTTTCATCAGATGCTTGAGTGATAAAACCTGGTCTTTCATCGTGAGACGGCTGGAGTCACATCCGTTTTTGTCATTAATCCACGATACGGAGTCAAATTGTTGAAGTTTCCTGTCTTTTTTCTTCTTACATCCTGTTGTCAGATAAAAAAATACAACTACAATAAAAGCGACATAAAATACATACTTAAGTGCGATAACGATAAATTTGGGCATTCTGACTCGTTTTTTTTTGTTCTGCGTAGACAATTTTAAAAAAAAAATCTGACAAAGGCCAATCATAAAAAAAATATGAAATCAGGTGAGATAAATTTTCAATTATTGTAATTTGCAATCTTTTAGAAACCGGAACTATGGAAATATATCTGAGAACGGCCAATATAATCAAGTTTGCTTCGATGGTGATGTTTATTGTAGCACTTTTACTGGTATATGCCTTTGTGCCCGGCCAGTTGAGGCTGTCGGATATCCCTTTTTCTGCTGAGACAATGATGTTCTCAAAGGGGAATCTGTTTTACTGGGGGCTGGGATTATTTATTGTTGTAAATGTGCTGGCGGGATTAACTATTTATTATATTAAAAAGCAGACATCCTCCGTTAAGAAATTATCCCTGGAGAAGATCCTTTTCTGGCTTTCATTAACGATATCAGGAATGAATTTTTTTTTATTACTGATATTTTCGTTTGTTGGATTTATTAATGTTGAAGGAGTTTCAAATCCGGAAAACTACCGGTTTTTGCCTGTTGTTGGTGTTATAATTTTGCTTTTTTCTTTGTTGGGATTGATTGTGACATTATTCAGGATCCGGCAAACGATCTGATTCTTTTCCGTGAGTGGAATATTAATTGATTCAAGTGAAAATACAGGTTGTCGCAGATAGCCTACTATGAATCAATTTTTTATAAAAACGGTCATTAAAAAAAGTCCTGAAACATGACTATATTGGTTTTTGGAATTTAATTTTACATGATCATATTAGAAGATTCTTTAACAGGATGTAAAAACTGTTTTTGTGATTGTGATTAGTTTTATCGTTGATAATTCATGCTATGTCGGAAAAAATGACAAGTTATACTGAAGATCATATTCGTTCGCTCGATTGGAAAGAACATATCCGCTTACGCCCCGGGATGTACATCGGAAAACTCGGAGACGGTTCTTCCTACGATGATGGGATATATGTGCTGGTCAAGGAAGTTATTGACAACTGTATTGACGAATATGTAATGGGATTCGGACGTACCATTGAAATAAAGGTTTCCGAACACAGAGTGGAGATACGTGATTATGGAAGGGGGATACCTTTAGGAAAAGTTATCGATTGTGTATCAAAAATAAATACCGGTGGTAAATACGACAGCCAGGCTTTTCAAAAGTCGGTCGGTCTTAACGGGGTAGGTACCAAGGCTGTCAATGCCCTGTCTTCCTACTTCAAGGTTCAGTCGTTCAGGGATAAGGAAACCAAACTGGCTGAATTTCATAAGGGCCAGATCGTAAATGATGACAAAATAACCACCACCTCAGGGCGAAACGGAACACTCATCGTTTTTGAACCGGATAATGAGATGTTCAAGAACTTCCACTTCATTCCGGAGTATCTGGAAAATATGATTTGGAATTATGTGTTTCTGAATGCAGGTCTTACCATCAATTTTAACGGCCAGAAGTATTTCTCCGAACACGGACTTCTTGACCTGCTTACACGAAAAACAGATCCGGATAGTCTCCGGTATCCGATCATTCATCTCAGAGGTGATGATATTGAACTGGCCATCACACACAACAATCAATACGGTGAAGAATACTATTCCTTCGTTAACGGACAATATACCACCCAGGGAGGTACACATCTCGCAGCATTCAGGGAAGCTTTCGTCAAGACGATCCGGGATTTCTACAATAAGAATTTTGATGCAACCGACATACGTGCCAGCATCGTAGCGGCTGTTTCTGTACGTGTCATCGAGCCGGTTTTCGAATCGCAGACAAAAACAAAATTGGGCTCACAAAGCGTTGGCCCGGATGGTCCTACAATGCGGACTTTTATCAATGATTTTGTTAAAAAAGCCCTGGATGATTACCTGCACAAGCATCAGGATATTGCAGAAGCACTTTTAAAAAGGATCATGCAGTCCGAAAGAGAGCGGAAGGATATTGCCGGAATTAAAAAACTGGCCAATGAACGAGCCAAAAAAGCAAACCTGCATAACAAAAAGCTTCGCGACTGCCGGATCCACCTGGATGACAAATCCGGGGATAACCGGGAGGAGACCATGTTATTTATTACGGAGGGTGATTCCGCCAGTGGTTCCATTACAAAATCAAGGGATGTACAAATACAGGCCGTCTTCAGCCTGAGAGGTAAACCTCTGAACTGCTTCGGTCTCACAAAGAAGATCGTTTATGAGAATGAAGAGTTTAACCTTTTACATCACGCCCTGAACATCGAAGACGGGCTGGAAGGACTGCGATACCGTAAGATCATTATTGCCACGGATGCGGATGTTGACGGTATGCATATCCGGCTGTTGTTGTTGACATTCTTCCTTCAGTTCTTTCCTGATCTGGTACGTAACGGCCATCTGTTTATTCTGGATACCCCTCTTTTCAGGGTCCGTAACAAAAAGGAAACCATCTATTGCTATAGCGAAGAAGAAAAACAAAACGCAATAAATAAACTTGGAAGCAAACCGGAAATAACCCGTTTTAAAGGGCTTGGAGAGATATCACCGGATGAATTCGGGAATTTTATTGGAGAAGATATTCGTCTCGATCCGGTGATACTAACCAAAGAGACAAGTATAAAGCAGCTTCTGACGTTTTATATGGGAAAAAACACCCCGCAACGTCAGTTGTTCATCATTGAAAATCTTAAGGTTGAAAAAGACCTTGTAAAAGAAGAAGAAAAAGTCAGGCAAACAGAAGAGGTGGCTTAAACTATGGAAGAAGGAGTTAACGATAAAAATTTTATTGAGTCAGATCAGCCGATCAAGGAGGCGCTGCATGTTACAGGGATGTATCAGAACTGGTTCCTGGATTATGCCTCGTATGTAATTCTGGAAAGGGCTGTTCCGGCAATCGAAGATGGCTTGAAGCCTGTTCAGCGCAGGATCTTGCATGCCATGAAAGAACTTGATGATGGCCGGTTTAATAAAGTAGCCAACATCATTGGTAGTACTATGCAATTCCACCCCCATGGCGATGCCTCTATCGGTGATGCGGTCGTTGGACTGGGGCAGAAAGATCTTCTGATCGACACCCAGGGTAACTGGGGAGATGTGCGTACCGGTGACGGCGCTGCTGCACCCAGGTA
>JBNKDZ010000406.1:0-2692 GCA_050288525.1 Cyclobacteriaceae bacterium | reverse complement strand
ATCATTTCCTCACGTCAATGCTTACCGGAAACTCCTACCGATGACGTATTTTTCGTAAATATTAGATATTCAGTAAGTTGTGGTCTGTTTTTATTATTGGAATTTTTTGCATTTAAATGTAGAAACGTCATCCAAATTTGTACGTTTTGAAAAAATGTTATGCCTCGGAATGACGGCTTTTTGTTGGTTTTTTTGCTCTTTTTGTTTTTATAAATAAATTCTACCCTAATCGTAAATGATACCGGAGACCCGACATTCAGCAAGAAAACGATATCCCCAAATATCCAATCATCCCTACGCTCTGCCCTTAGCGCCATGCTCTTTGCAAAACCTACTCACACACATTCAAATACTGTTCTTTAACATTGACAGGGCTTTCAAGAGCAAGGAAATCCGTTAAATTTCCAAAAGCCTTATTTTGCCCTTTTTCAACGGAATTCAGCCACTGCGCGGAATTCAGGTTGTTCTTCCCGGTTTCTTCATGATAGGATATAATCGCTCCCCGTGCAAGAAGGATATACCCGTCAATCTCAACCGGAACAAAAATATCATGTACATAGCCGGTTCCGGTAACAAGACAATTTTGCCCTGAACAATCTCCCGCATGAACAAGGCCGGTCATTAAGGGATATTTATTCGTATTCATAAGGGATGATACAATAGCCGGCAGATCAGAAAACAGCATGCTTAAGAATGTATGCTCTTCTTCGGTAAGCGGATCTTTCTTAAGTTGCTTATTACTGATTTGAATAAGTTGGTTGGCAATCGCTTCGAGTTTGTCGATACCTGACGCGTATTTTTTTGAGAGAATGCCAAAATCTTTCAGGAATTTTTTTGTTCCCTGTATGATATCAACACACGATTTCCAATAGGGGATATTTGGTTCGGCATAACCATAATTTATCGGTCGGCCACCATATTTTGAGCACTGTTCATCAGGTATACTTTCAGCATTGACCCATGTGTTGTCCTGTTTGAACAGTGACCATGCAGCCAGACCGGTGTTCAGATTTTTCACTTGCCAGGCAGGTGCATTTTGGAAATATTCCGCAGAGTCGTTCATCTGTTTCAATCCTGAAAACCAGGATTTGAATAAGCTGTTACCTCTTTCAGGGCGTTCACCGTATTTGCTTATTAGAGCTTTAAGACTCTCCGGAATCTCAGAATGTTCGTTTCGGATGAAATCACCGGCGTTTTTAAAACCTGTAAATGCAAACATCTGAAGACCCTGAGGAATCTTTTCCTGCCGGGTTGTTTCGTTTAACATTTCCTGATCAAAATAATGTTTTGGCGACAGGAAGTGAATGGCGTTCCTGCATCCCTGATCGGTTGACTCACCATATCGCGCTTTAATTTTGCTTCGTATAAGGTCAAGGGCTTCGCTTTGCATTAGTTCTTCACTGTTTTTCGAAGTCAGTTGTTCGTCATTCTTTAAAATGCCAGCAATGGAAGATATGGTGATCTCACCGGTTTCGCCTTTGAAATAGGACAGGATATTGTCCAAAAAGTTGTATTGATCCCGGATGTTGTCGTTTGAATTGTACAATTGTGCTATTAGTACGGCATCCTGTAAATGGTCATCCTTATCGATACAATAGTGTGCATTTTGAAGCCAAACCATAGTTTTGTAATATTTTTGCGATGCCGAATTCTGAGCATAATGTCCTTTTGGCTTAAAACCTGAATAATCAAATTCCTTATTATCAAGGAATCCGGATCCTTTTCCTTCAAGATTCTGTATGTTAACGATCTCATCGTAAAACGTTCCAAGGTCTCCGATCAGATTGTTCCTGGTTCCTGTAATGATGGCATATGGTACAGAATAAAATACCAGATTCTGTTGAATGGCCCGCTCCAGATCCGGATCAGTTGTCTTTTCATATCCTCTGTAGAGCTCTTTCGTGATTTCTTTCAATAATTTCGCCGCAACATTATGCAAATAATCTTCCTCTATTGAGATATACAATTGCCTGAAATAGCCATACATCGCACTGATATACAGATCTGTGGTGATGAAGGCAGGTACAGAGGCCCTGTAGTTGTTCTCATATGTTTTAAGAATGTTCTTATGCTCATTTTTTGTAATGAAAAATCCATTTTCATGAATAAGTAATGATGGATCTTCAATTTGCAATGAGTCAAATTGTGACCAGTTTATAATGTTTTCAGGATTGATCTTATTGTCTGTTATGTTGTTTCTCAGAAGTTCTTGTTCGCGGTTACGGATCCTTTCGATAAATGATTTTTCGGGTTCCGTAAGTTCAATGGTGTACTGCTCTTCCCATACAGGGGGTTGATACCATGGGAAACCGGCAAAATACCCCCGCAGGAATCCTTCTTTAAAGATATGTCCTTTCATGGCATATACCGTATAGCGTAACAATACCAGTTTCTCAAGGGACATATCTTCAAGCGGCTGATTCATGTCAATCGTGGGAGGTAAAACTCTTTGCCCGTAATGTTCGCTGAATATAGCCGTATCATAGTTGGCCATTGTTACCTGATAAGCTGATGGAAGTGCTGGCTCTTCAATTATCTGAGGTGTTTTAACTTCTTTTTCCTCTTTTTTAGAATCTGTACACGATAGAACCAGTGCAAAAGTCAATATAAGTATCCATATTTGTCTCATATCCGTGTTTTTTTGTCTTCAACCCCGGAAATACAACCTGTAATCTTACCGGGATCTGTAATG
>JBNKDZ010000405.1:0-6299 GCA_050288525.1 Cyclobacteriaceae bacterium | reverse complement strand
ATATTTCAGAATCTGACTTTTCAAAATCTCACAAAAAATAATGCTCAGGGTATACTAATCGAATGCAGTTCATCCGGAAATGTTGATTCCATTACCTTTAATAATATTGTTGTTCGGAATATTAACTGGACCGCCAATGCCAATACCATTCCCTCAGACAATGACAATTCTCAGGGACTCATTGCTTATGGCAGGGGAACAACTGCAGATAATGCTATACACGGAATCACGATTGAAAACTGCGAATTTTATGATAATATAACCGGCTTTAGTGAAGTAATCTCACTGGATGGTAATATTGATGGTTTCGTTATGCGTAACAATAAAGTTCATCATAATACGAATATCGGGATTTATGCTGGTGGCAATTATGGCGAATGCAGTGTCGCTTCCCTTGATCATGCACGTAACGGTGTTATCGAAAACAATATTTGCTATAAAAATATCTCGAAATATGCCACAAGCGGGGGAATATATGTCGATGGCGCATATAATGTAGTTGTATCACGTAACACCTGCTATTCCAACGGTTTTGGGATCGAAATTGGGTGTGAAGAGGACGGAACAACTGAAAACATCTCGGTCATCAACAATCTGATCTATCGCAATTTGGATGGAGGGATGTTTATCGGAGGATATACAACACAAACAACCGGGCAGGTCCTGAATTGTACCATAAGAAACAATACCTTGTTTGAAAATGATTCATCAAAGAACGGATCGGGAGAGTTTTATATCACCAAAGCATCAGATTGCCAATTCTTAAATAATATAATGTACACCAATGATGAAAATGTATTATTAAGTGTGGAAAATATCGCTCCCCAATCCGGACTTTCCTTCAATTATAACCTCTGGTATACACCCAACAACGATGCAGAAGATATCAATGTTGATTGGAGAGGTAATTATTACAGCTCATTTTCAGATTACATATCTGAAACCGGCCAGGATGGAAATTCTTATTACGAAAATCCAAATTTCACAAATCCAGATATCAATGATCCGGATTTTCACGTTTCATCTTCAAGCAAATGTATAAATTCCGGCGATCCTGCTACTCAAATCCTGTTAAATGAAACAGATTTTGATGGAAATCCGCGCATTTCTTTGCCTGCAATAGATATTGGCGCATATGAATATGATATAACAGCAAATTTATCATCCAGAGTAAAAAACACTGCTTCATACACGTTTATTCCTAATCCGTTTACATCAACAACAGTTATTGAGCCCTCTTTGTCCCTCAATAATGCCAGTTTAATGATATTTACAACAGACGGGAAGCAATTATTGAAAAAAGAACATATTTCAGGCAACAATTTTTCATTAGAAAAAGGAAGTATACCGAAAGGACTTTACATCTATATGATTGTACAGGAAAAAAATCGAATAACAGGAAAACTCATAATAGAGTAAAATTTAACCCGGATTCAATACCGTTTAGCCTTCGTAATTGAAAAAACAAGAGGCTGTTTACCTTTAAACAGCCTCTTAATTATTTATAAACCAAAACAACTATAATTATTTAACTTTTCAATGTCGTTGGGCAAACATAATCCGTAACAGGAATACTGGTCTGCTTTATGGAAGTAAATCCTCCGTTTATGTTTACCAGATTGTGATAACCTCTGGATTTTAAGATCGAGATCATGATCATACTCCGGTATCCCCCAGCACAATGCAAGTAGTAGCTCTTCTTCGGTTCTATCTGCACCATGTTATCATTTATAAAGTCCAGTGGAATATTCTCAGCATCAATAACATGCTCGGAAAGATATTCGGATGGTCGACGTGCGTCAATGATATTGGTCTGATTTCCTGATACAAATTCACTTGCCAGGTTTTCTGCGGATATAGTACTGACCGTATCCACTTCTTTTCCTGCCTTTATCCATTCTTCAATACCTCCTTCCAGATAACCAAGTGTATTGTCATATCCTACTCTGGAAAGACGTGTCACAACTTCCTCTTCTCTTCCGGGGTCCGCAATAAACACGATTGCCTGCTTGATATCGTTGATCAGGGCTCCTACCCAGGGGGCAAAACTGCCTTCTATACCAATAAATATCGAATTGGGTATGTGTGCCCTTGCATAATCATCAGGTTGCCGTGTATCAAGAACCAGGGCTCCTTCATGATTCGCCATAGCTTCAAATGTATCTACATCCAACGCAACCATTCCACGGTCCAGAACATCATCAATGTTGTCATATCCGGTTTTGTTCATCATGGCGTTTTTAGCAAAATATTGCGGAGGAGGCATGATGCCATTCAGAACTTCTTTTATAAATTCCTCTTTTGACATGTCTGCACGTAATGCATAATTGGACTTTTTCTGATGACCGAGAGTATCACTGGTCTCACTGCTCATGTTTTTTCCACATGCAGATCCTGCACCATGTGCCGGATAAACAATTACATCATCCGGTAACGTCATAATCTTCGACCTCAGACTGTCAAATAGCATACCCGCCAGATCCTCTTTGGTCAGCCCAGACCGAATAGCAAGATCCGGCCGACCTACATCTCCGATAAATAATGTGTCTCCACTGAATATCGCATGCTCTCTGCCCTGTTCGTCGATCAGCAGATACGTAGTACTTTCAGGGGTATGGCCAGGAGTATGCAAAACACGTATGGCTACATCTCCCAGCTTAAATTCTTCCTGATCATGTGCTGTATGAATTTCATATTCTGTTACCGCTCCCGGACCATATACAATGGTAGCGCCGGTTTTGCGCGCCAGATCCACATGTCCTGACACAAAATCAGCATGAAAATGTGTTTCAAATATATATCTTATCTCTGCGCCTTCTTTTTGGGCTTTTTTAATGTATGGTTCCACTTCACGCAACGGGTCAATGATCGCTGCCTCACCATTGCTTTCAATGTAGTAGGCTCCCTGAGCCAGACATCCTGTGTAGATTTGTTCGATTTTCATATTTATACTTTTTTATTTTCTATGTTGAGTTGATAATATTTCCAGTTCAATTCTGTTTTTTATATCACAAATGTATCAACTGTGTTTTATCGGGATGTAATAAACATCACTTATATGATATTATCTTCATATGATATATACTTGATATAATAAAAAATGTTTCATTTTAAAAAAAATAGTTTTCATTACAGGGAACGTTATGTTTATATTACATTACAAATGTGTTTAAGTTATCATGCCGTTTTAATGATAAGAAGCATAAACAAATTCTGTACAATACCAGTTTTACTATTTTAAATTAAGATTCAAATTTTATGAAACATCCATGGCACGAAGTCAGTCCGGGTGCTGATGTCCCGGACATTGTAAACGGAGTGATCGAGATACCAAAGGGCAGCCGTGCAAAGTATGAGCTTGATAAGGACAGCGGCATGTTGATCCTTGACCGGGTGCTTTACTCATCAATGTATTACCCTGCAAATTATGGGTTTATTCCCCAAACCTATTGTGACGACAAGGACCCGCTCGATATTCTGATACTAACGCAGATAGACGTTGTTCCGTTATGTCTTGTTCCTGCAAAAATCATCGGTGTAATGCAGATGCTTGATCAGGGTGAAGCAGATGATAAAATCATTGCGGTAGCCGATAAAGATATGAGTGTGAACCATTACCAGGACATTACCGAACTGCCGGCACATTTTTTTAAAGAAATAAAAAACTTCTTTGAAGATTATAAAAAGCTCGAACATAAGACTTCTGTTGTTGAAGAATTCCAGGGCAGGGAAGCTGCACAAAAAATTTTGTTGAAAGCGTTTGATGACTATAAAAAATATTTCCCGGAAGGAGGTAGTTAGACTTTTCGTGACACATTTTAATTTTCAGAATCAATAGAAAACCATATCAATCTATTTTCATCCTTTTCCGGTTTTTTTTCTTTAAATAAAAATAATTACCTATATTTGTTCGTAATATTGCGAACAATATGAATAAGGAAGTAATAACAAGTGAACATCAGAAAATAGCACGGTACGCAAAAGCCATGGGACATCCGGTCAGGATGTACGTTCTGGAGTTATTATCCAATCAGAGTTGCTGCTATAGCGGTGACCTGACGGATGAACTTCCTATTGCCAAATCCACGTTATCTCAGCACTTAAAAGAGCTTAAAGACGCAGGACTCATACAGGGAGAGATCGAAGCTCCGAAAATTAAATACTGCATCAATAAAGAAAACTGGGAAGAGGCAAAACAACTATTTAAAAAGTATTTGAAGTTATAAAAAAATTTGGTTTGATTGTTCGTGTTTTTACGAATTACGAATAATTATGTTAAACAAAACAGAGATATGGAGATAAAAGTATTAGGAACAGGGTGCACAAGGTGTAAGACGCTCGAACAACTCACTCGACAGGCAGTCGAATCCCTTCAACTGGATGCGACGATTGAAAAAGTTGAAGATATTCAAAAAATAATTTCATACGGCATCATGCGTACCCCCGGACTGGTAGTCGATGGCCGGATCCTTATTGCAGGTGACATTCCATCCCTGCAAGATTTGAAAGACATGTTAACTAAAAATTCCTGAGCCATGAAACGTTTACTATTTTCTTTTTTAATTGCTGCGTTGGTGATATTTAACTCGTCCTGCAATGCGCAAAGCAAGAATAAGGACAATTCACAAAGCGAAGAAGTGACCGTTTATTATTTTCATTTCTCACACCGGTGCGCTACATGTCTGGCTGTTGAAGAAGTATCAAAAGAAGCCGTTGAGTCACTTTATGAAGGAGAGATCGAATTTCTGGCATATAACCTGGATGAGCCGGAAGGCAAATCTGCCGGTGACCAGTTGGGCATTTCCGGTCAAACACTTCTGGTTGCAAAAGGAGCAGAGAAGATCGATCTCACCAGCGAAGGCTTTCTGAATGCCCGAAATGAACCTGAAAAACTGAAAGCACTTATCAAAGAAAAAGTTGATTCTCTAAAATGATTTTTCACTGTAGCTGATAAGTGGCTGAATACATATGGAACAACTGCTTAATAACCTGTATTCAAACAGTACATTTCCGGTTTGGTCTGCCTTTTTGCTTGGCCTGATGACAGCCATTAGTCCTTGCCCTATGGCAACCAACATCACGGCGGTAAGTTATATCAGCAAGGATCTGACGGACCGTTTCCGGGTATTTATCAATGGTATCATTTATACATTCGGACGCGCATTTGCCTATACGTCTCTGGCCCTGATATTATATCTTGGGGCTGACCAGTTTAGTATCAAGGGTGTATTTCAACAATACGGCGAGCGATTTATCGGCCCCTTATTGATCATTATAGGACTGTTTATGCTAAATATTATTCGGATTCGTTTTCCGGGATTTCAGGGGATAACCAATAGATTCAGCAGCAAGAAAACACATTCCTATCTTGACGTTTTTCTGTTAGGCAATGTTTTTGCCCTTGCCTTTTGTCCGTATAGCGGGGTGTTATTCTTCCTTATGCTGGTTCCTATGGCCATTAGCAATGCCTCAGGATTGCTTTTACCTTCGATATTTGCGGTTGGAACAGGAATTCCTGTGATAATATTCGCCTGGCTGCTGGCGTTTATGGTCTCCGGAGTAGGCATACTCTACAAGCGTCTTTCTTCATTTGATAAATGGTTCCGGAAAATTATCGGCGTCGTTTTTATGCTGGTTGGCTTATATTATTTATGGATTATCTGGATTTAGATCCAAAACTATGAAATCTGAGAAGAGACTTATCATCATACTACTTATCGCATTTACAGGTATTGCCTGGTTGTATTTAAACCTGCTAAATATAGTTGATTTCATCATTGACAGGCTGTTTGGACTTGAAAAAGGCCTGCATTTCACCGAATCGTTTCGGTTCTTTATATTTGAGGTACCAAAAGTATTCCTGCTTTTAATCATCATCATATTTTTTGTCGGGATCATCAGATCCTATTTTTCACCCGAGAAAACCCGAAAAGCCCTGGAAGGCAAACCCTTGTTCATAGGCAATCTTATGGCCTCAGGGCTTGGCATTGTTACCCCATTCTGTTCCTGTTCTGCCATACCATTGTTTCTTGGTTTTGTGGAAGCCGGCATCCCGGTAGGGGTTACGTTTTCCTTCCTCATCGCTGCACCAATGATCAACGAAGTAGCTCTGGTCCTCCTCGCCGGTATGTTTGGCTGGAAAATAGCGATTATTTATGTCCTTACCGGAATGATTATTGCCGTCCTCTCAGGTTATATTCTTGAAAAGATCAATCCTAAACGGTTTGTGGCATCATGGGTCTTTGAGATGGAAATACCAAAGACTGAGATAGAGGAGAAAAAAATACAATTCTCAGGAA
>JBNKDZ010000404.1:0-18495 GCA_050288525.1 Cyclobacteriaceae bacterium | reverse complement strand
GTAGTAAAGGCCATTCAGGAACAGGCTGCTACACTTATCCATATTTCTAATATTTATCATAATGTTCCACAGGCAAAGCTGGCGCAGTACCTGACAGAAAAATCAGGACTCGACCGGGTATTTTTTTGCAACAGCGGATTGGAAGCAAATGAGGGTGCGTTGAAGCTGGTCCGTAAATATGGAGAGGCTCAGGGAAAAACCGGCCCGGTAGTCTCCTTTACAAATTGTTTTCACGGGCGTTCCATAGCCTCCATCTCGATGGGGCAGGAAAAATATCAGAAAGGTTTCGGGCCGCTTCCGGAAGGGTTTAAGAAACTTCCGTATAACGATGTGGAATCACTGGAAAGTCTGGATGGAAACACCAAAGCTGTTTTTGTTGAGACCATCCAGGGAGAAGGGGGAGTAATTGAGGGTGATGAAGCTTTTCTTAAAAAAGTCGGGCAGGTATGTCAGGAGAAGAATATCCTGCTGGTCATTGATGAAATACAAACAGGGATAGGCCGGACAGGAAAATTCTTGTCTTATGAACATTTTGGTTTAAAGCCTGATATTGTGACCATCGCCAAAGGTCTTGGATCAGGTATGCCGATAGGAGCGTTTCTTGCCAGAGAAGAAGTGGCTAAAACACTTGTTCCGGGTGATCACGGATCAACTTTCGCAGGAAATCCGATGGTATGTGCTGCGGCACTTGCAACACTGGAGGTGCTGGAAGAGGAAAACCTGATCGAAAAGACACAGGAAACAGGTGCTTATCTGAAGAACAAGCTGATACAACTGGCAGATAAATATACATGTATAAAAGGGGTTCGGGGAAAAGGACTCATGATCGGAACAGTAATAGATCGGCCATGCCGTGATCTGGCTTACGAAATGCTTAAAAAGGGTGTTCTGGTAAGCTGTACCGCTGTTAATGTGATACGAATGGTGCCTCCATTGACCATAACCAAAGAAGAATGTGATACGATCGTTGATGTGTTTGAACAGGCAATTAACGATTTCATAAAAAAAGACTGATTTGAATGAAAAAATGAAAATCTGAGCAGTTTTTTTCGTTTTTTTTAGATTTTCTTTCAAAAGTTTTCACTTTTTTTGTGACATCCATAAAAAAAACGGATTTTTTCCGTACTTTTACGGGCTCGTATCACTCAATAAGGAAACTACAAGATATAAATGTAGTTCTTTTCCCCAAATCGGGCTTTTTTAAACAACATGTTAGTTGTTAAGAACTAAGTGAAATAAATATGTCCCAAGCATGTATGTGAGGGCTTAAAGTGAGAACATTCTATATATTTGAGGATGAAGGAAACAAAAACAAACGGAATGTACGTTCCGAGCATGGAACATGACGCATGTGGAATTGGTTTTGTCGCAAACCTGAAAGGCGTGAAATCACACGACGTTGTTCAGGATGCGGTCACAATGCTCATGAATATGGAACACCGTGGAGGTTGCGGTTGTGAACCGGAAACCGGAGATGGTGCAGGTATTTTAATTCAAAATCCGCACGACTTTCTTAAGGAAGAATGTAAGAAGCTGGGTTTTGACCTTCCTGAATTCGGTCAATATGGTGTAGGTGCCATATTTTTTCCGGCGGATAAAGAAGTACGGGAAGAATGCCGCTATATTCTTAATAAGCATATCGGTGAACTTGGATTTGAACTTCTTGGTTACAGGGAAGTACCGACCAACAATTCCATGATTGGCGCAACTGCCAAATCTCTTGAACCAAAGATCGAACAAGTGTTTGTTCGTCATAAAACCATCACGGATCCGGCGGCTCTGGAACGTAAAATTTATGTATTAAAAAAATACACAACCCACTTTATCGGGCACAATGTGGAAGGGAATAACGGAGATTTTTACTTCGTATCTTTCTCATACAAGACATTGGTTTATAAAGGTCAGCTTCGTACTGACCAGTTGCCTGAGTATTATCCTGATCTAACCAATCCTAAGGTGACATCAGCAATGGCTCTGGTACATTCGAGGTTTTCAACCAATACATTCCCCAAGTGGAAACTGGCGCAACCTTTTAAATACATTGCGCACAACGGTGAGATCAATACCATCCGTGGAAATGTAAACTGGATGAGTTCCAAAGAATCGCTTATGGAGTCATGTCATTTCAGTAAAGAAGAAATTGCACGGTTGTTACCTATATGTGATCCGGCACACTCTGACTCCGCCAACCTGGATAGTATGATCGAAATACTTATTCTGGGAGGCAGGAACCCTGCACATGCCATTATGATGGTGATCCCTGAAGCATGGCAGGAAAATAAACTTATGTCGGACGACAAGAAAGCATTTTATGAATATCATGCTTCAATTATGGAGCCATGGGACGGACCTGCTTCCATTTGTTTTACGGATGGAAATGTAGTAGGTGCCACTCTTGACAGGAACGGATTGCGTCCTTCAAGGTATTGCCTGACTTCGGATGATAAGCTGGTAATGGCCTCAGAAGCTGGAGCACTTCCTGTTGATCAGTCAAAAGTAATCCTTAAAGGAAGGCTACAACCAGGAAAGATGTTTATAGCCGACCTGTCTCAAGGAAGAATTATCAGTGATGATGAGTTGAAAAAAGATATCTGTAATAGAAAACCATACAGAGAATGGCTGAATGAAAACCAGATACCTATTAAAGAACTACCTATTCAGGATGATTACGAATTTACATTCGATGAGAAAACACTCCTTCAGCGACAGGTAGCCTTCGGTTATACCAGTGAAGACATGAAAGTGATCTTCCAGCCGATGGTAGAAAAGAAAATTGAGCCCGTAGGATCCATGGGAGCGGATGTGCCGTTAGCGGTACTTTCTGACCGAAGCCAACATTTGTCTAGTTACTTCAAGCAATTGTTTGCACAAGTTAGTAATCCCCCGATCGACCCGATTCGTGAACGACTGGTTATGTCCCTGTTCACAAGTTTCGGATCTTCCAAGAACGTACTGGATGAGACCCCGGAACATTGCCGGCAGATCTACATTGAACAGCCGATCCTGAAAAACAAACAACTTGAAAAGATCAGGATGCTCGACAGCCCCTTCTTTAAATCCAAGGTGATTGATATAACCTTTGATGCCAATGGAAAGGAAGGAGCTCTGGAAGATGCAATAGATTACATATGTTATAAAGCTGAAAATGCTGTTCGTTACGGGATTAATGTGCTGATCCTTTCAGACAGGAAAGTCAGCAAAGACAGAGCAGCAATACCTTCGTTGCTCGCAACAGGTGCTGTACATCACCATCTGATCCGTAAAGGCCTTCGTGTGAAGAGTGGTATTATCGTTGAGACTGGTGATGCTCGTGAAACACACCATTATGCCACACTTATCGGTTATGGTGCCAGCGCCATAAATCCGTATCTGACGTTTGAATCGCTTGTGGAGCTTAAGAATAAAAACAAGTTCCAGCAAAACATGACCAATACGGAAGTTTTTGAAAACTATATCAAGGCGATCAACTACGGATTGCTGAAGATATTCTCAAAAATGGGTATTTCGACCATCCAGTCGTACCAGGGAGCTCAGATATTTGAAGCACTGGGAATACATCAGAAAGTAATTGATAAATGTTTCTTTCGTACTGTTTCAAGGATCGGTGGCCTTGGGTTTGATGAGATTGCTAAAGATGTACTTATCCGGCACAAGCTTGCATATCCTGAAAAGCCCATTCCAAAACAACGACTTGAAGAAGGAGGTCTGTATCAGTGGAAACGACGTGGTGAATACCACCTCTTTAATCCGGAAACGATACAATTATTACAGGAATCTACGAAAAAAGGCGACTATCAGCTTTATAAGCAATACGCTCAGAAAGTTAATGACCAATCGAAAAAAGCAGCTACCCTGCGTGGTTTGCTGAAATTTAAGAAACGGAATTCAATTGACATTTCTGAAGTTGAACCGAAAGAAAAGATCTTCAAACGCTTTGCAACAGGTGCGATGTCTTTCGGATCTATTTCGTTTGAAGCACATACTACCCTGGCCATTGCCATGAACCGCATTGGTGGGAAAAGCAATAGTGGTGAAGGAGGAGAAGACGAGATACGTTTTGAGAAAAAACCAAACGGCGACTGGGAAAGATCTGCCATTAAGCAGGTTGCTTCAGGTAGATTTGGTGTAACCAGCTACTATCTGGCCAATGCCGAAGAAATACAGATTAAAATGGCTCAGGGAGCTAAGCCCGGAGAAGGCGGACAGCTTCCAGGTCATAAAGTGGACGACTGGATCGGAAGAGTTCGGCATTCTACTCCCGGAGTAGGACTGATCTCACCTCCGCCACACCACGATATTTATTCAATTGAGGATCTGGCACAGCTGATCCATGACTTGAAAAATGCCAACAGAGAGGCGCGAATCAACGTGAAGCTGGTGGCTGAAGCAGGCGTAGGAACAATTGCAGCAGGTGTCGCAAAAGCCAAAGCGGATGTTGTACTGATCTCCGGATTTGACGGGGGAACAGGTGCATCTCCAATAAGTTCGATCCAGCATGCAGGTTTGCCATGGGAGCTCGGTCTTGCTGAGACCCATCAGACACTTGTTAAAAACAAGCTCCGTGACCGTATTGTAGTACAGTCTGACGGTCAGATGAAGACTGGCCGTGACCTGGCAATAGCAGCTTTGCTTGGTGCTGAAGAATGGGGAGTAGCGACTGCAGCCCTGGTAACTGAAGGATGTATCATGATGCGTAAATGCCACCTTAATACATGTCCGGTAGGTGTTGCTACTCAAAATAAGGAATTGCGAAAAATGTTTACTGGAAAACCGGAACATGTAGTGAACCTGTTTACATTCCTTGCCGAAGAACTTCGTGAGATCATGGCTGAGCTCGGATTCAAAACTGTAGATGATATGATCGGACAGGTTGATGCGCTGGAAATGCGGGATGATATCGACCACTGGAAGATCAAAACACTGGATCTGGATGCAGTTTTACATAAAGAAGAAGCTGAACAAAATGTAGGCATATATTGTAGAACAAGTCAGGATCACGTTCTGGAACAGGCACTTGATTGGAAACTTCTCCAGGCTGCCAAACCGGCACTTGAAGAAGCCAAGCCTGTAAAAGCAGAATTTGAGATCATCAATATAAACCGGGCAGTTGGTACGATCCTTTCCAATGAAGTATCGAAGAAATACAAAGGTGAAGGTCTGCCGGAAGGAACAATCGATATCAAGTTCAGAGGATCTGCAGGTCAGAGTTTTGGTGCCTTTGGTGCTCCGGGGCTTCGATTCGAACTGGAAGGAGAGGCAAACGACTATTTTGGAAAAGGCCTTTCCGGCGGACAGCTGATTGTCTATCCTGATAAGATCTCAACGTTTGTGCCGGAAGAGCATATAATCATTGGTAATGTTGCTTTTTATGGAGCTACTTTAGGAGAAGCATACATCAGAGGAATGGCAGGAGAGCGATTCTGTGTGCGAAACTCAGGTGTCAAAGCCGTTGTGGAAGGTGTAGGAGATCATGGTTGTGAATATATGACAGGTGGAATTGCCATAATACTTGGCGATACCGGCCGGAATTTCGCTGCAGGTATGAGTGGAGGGATCGCATATGTGTATGATCCGAAGAAACGATTCGATGATTATTGCAATATGGAGCTGGTTGATTTCGACGAGATGGAATATGAAGATATTGAAACACTGAAAGGACTGATCGGAAATCATCAGAAATATACTGGTAGTACGGTGGCAAAAGGAATTCTGGATGACTGGAATAACAGTTTGAAAGATTTCGTGAAAGTGATGCCTCGTGACTATAAAAGGATTTTACTCCAAAGAAAAGAAAATTTAAAAGAAGCTATATAATAAGATCAATGGGAAAGCCAACCGGATTTTTAGAATATAACAGGGAATTACCCGGTAAAAGAGACGTTAAAGAAAGAATTAACGACTATAAGGAGATTTATCTGAAATTTCCAGATGAAAAGATTAAGACTCAATCTGCTAGATGTATGGATTGTGGAACACCTTTTTGTCATACAGGATGTCCTTTAGGAAATATCATTCCGGAATTTAATGACGCTGTATATCATGAAGACTGGGAAATGGCCGTCGAAATCTTGACAAGTACGAACAACTTTCCTGAATTTACCGGCCGAATATGTCCTGCTCCTTGTGAATCAGCCTGTGTGCTGGGGATCAATAAGCCACCTGTGACCATCGAGCAAATCGAGAAGAATATTATCGAAAAAGCGTATGAATTAGGTTATGTAAAACCTTATATCCCAGAGGTCAGGACAAACAAACGTGTGGCAGTTGTAGGTTCCGGGCCTGCTGGATTGGCTGCCGCTTCACAACTCAACAAAGCCGGACATTCGGTTGTTGTATTTGAACGAGCCGACAGGGTTGGTGGTTTGTTGCGTTATGGTATACCTGATTTCAAGCTTGAAAAATGGGTTATCGACCGAAGGGTTAAGATCATGGAGGAAGAAGGTATCATATTCAAAACAAATACCAATGTAGGTGTTGATATCCCTTTCAGTTATATGATGGAAGATTTTGACGCGATTGTGCTTTGTGGAGGATCGACCATTCCAAGAGATCTTGCTATTCCTGGAAGAGAACTTAAAGGGGTACATTTTGCCATGGATTTTCTTACACAGCAAAACAAACGTGTTGCCGGCGATACCATTCCTGAAGAGATCACTATTTCAGCAAAAGATAAAAATGTGGTCGTGATCGGAGGTGGTGATACTGGTTCAGACTGTGTGGGTACAAGCAACAGACATAAAGCAGCGTCTGTTACCCAGATAGAATTGCTGACAAAGCCACCGGTAGAAAGATCCGAAAAAGATTCCTGGCCAAAATATCCGACAATACTACGCACTTCAACGTCTCACGAAGAAGGCTGCGAACGCTATTGGTCCATTCTTACCAAGGAATTTATTGGTGATGGTAATGGCAATCTGAAAGCCATAAAAGTGGCTGATATCAAATGGGAAATCGGATATACCGGAAAACCGGAAATGATCGAGATTGAAGGATCTGAACGAGAGATACCATGCGAGCTTGCTTTATTGGCTATTGGCTTTGTCCATGGCGAAACTGCCAAGATCCGGGAAAAGATCGATATCGAACTTGATCAGCGCGGTAATATAAACGCAAATAACTATCAGACCAATGTAGATAAAGTTTTTGCTGCAGGTGATATGCGAAGAGGACAATCATTGGTTGTATGGGCGATCTCTGAGGGCCGGGAAGCCGCTAAAGCTGTTGATGAATATCTGATGGAAGAATCCGTACTGGAATCAAAAGACGGATCAAAAATCGAGTTAAAATAGACTATAATAACAGATATAAAATACGAAGGCTGTCTGCATGAAGACAGCCTTTTTTTGTACTTATCATTCTTAAAAATAAACCTTTCCGACTTCTCTGCAGCAGATATAAAAACATTGCTATTAAATTGCTGAATGAAGAGTTTTACTTTATATACATGATTATAAAGCGTATATACATATATGTCATAAATGAAAAACCCTATTTTTCATTTAAATCTTACATTCGTATATTCATCTCCTTTTGAGAGATTATTTAGCGAGCTCAATTTCCTGGTGAATCATCCGATATCTATTCATAGTATGATTTTTTTATGTTATAAGAAGAATTTGCACTTCGTAATACAAAAAATTGATAATGGACATTTAGCAATAAATAATATGAATATTTTAATTAATTTATTGAAAACAGGCATTTAATGACTTTATAAAATATTATAAATCATATTTTAAAATATAGCTGTTCATTTAACACTATCAATAATGTGCGTAAAATTCTGAATTGTGTTTATTTGGTAATAGATCTATCTGAAAACAAATACCAATGTTATCAATAATGGCAATTGGAGAAGCAATTATTAAGGAATAATTATTAATATTTTAAAAAAAATGTCACTTTTTGCTAAAAATATAGTTATCATATTTATTTCCGGTTTTTATTAATATTTGGAATTATTGATAAAGCTTTCTTTTTTTGGCCTAAACTTTATAATTCACACAAATCACATAGAGAAATGAAAAAAGTAATTTATGCAGTTGTTTTTGTATTGAGTATATCTGCAGTATATGCTCAAGGGATCGGATTGAAAGCTGGTTTAAATATGGCCAATCAATCTGTAAAAGTAATGGGTATTAGTGCATCCGCAAACTCCCTTATGGGATTTCATTTTGGAGTAGTTGGAGAATTCGGATTGTCAGAATCGCTGTATTTTAGCCCGGGTCTACTTTATTCTGGAAAAGGAAGTAAGACGGAAGGTGACGATAAAACAATAGTTAGCTATATAAACATTCCATTGGATTTAGTTGCTAAATTTAATCTTGGTGGTCCAAAAGCGTTATTTAGAGTTGGTCCGGATATTGGATATGCTATTTCAGGAAAGAATAAAGGTGATGGTTACGATGTTGATATAGAATTTGGTTCAGACGAAGACCAAATGAAAAGACTTGACTTTGGTTTAAATATCGGTGCAGGTATTGATATCAGCGCGTTACAAATCGATCTGACATATACGATAGGTTTGGCTGATCTGACCAATGTTGATGAATATAAAATGAAAAACAAAAACTTTGCAATTTCTGTTGCTTACTTCTTCAACAGAGGCGAATAATAGAAATCAAAACATATTCAAAAGGTTGCCTGACATCGGGCAACCTTTTTTTTTAATTTAATTCTTCTTTAGTGCTTTTTAAATCGGTTAAAAATGAAAAGAACTATCTGTTTAATCTTTATTCTTGTTGGTGTATCCTCATTTGCCCTGTCTCAGGGAATTGGACTTAAAGCCGGATTAAATATATCAAACCAAATAATTAACAACAAAACAATTCATTCGTCTGTTGGGCTACTCAACGGATTCCATCTTGGTGTAGTGGGCGATGTAAAAGTGTCTGAAAAGACATATTTCAGTCCCGGCCTTCTTTATTCAGTAAAAGGGAGCAAGGATAATGATGATATTAAAAACAAGCTTAGCTATATAACCATACCGCTTGATTTTAAAGTAAAATACACAGTTGAGGGGATGAAATTATTCTTTAAAGTCGGATCGGAATTTGGATATGCTATATCCGGAAAGGTAAAATCCGATGATGAAGAGGCAGATATTGAATTTGGTTCGGAGGAAGGTCAGATAAAAAGACTTGATTTGGGAGTTGACCTTGGTGTTGGGATTGAAATCTTATCAACTTTACAACTGGAAGCAGCATATACGCTTGGATTGACCACCATTATGTCGGAGAACGTAGAAAGAGTGAAAATGAAAAATAGGAACTTTGCTGTTTCAATGACCTATTTTTTTATTAGAGAGAAAAAATAGGGAGTTAATAAAAAAGTATTGATTGAAGAAAAAAGAGGCTGTCAAAAAACAGCCTCTTTTTAAATATTTTTTTGTATGTATAATTAGTTGTTAGCAGCTTCTGCGTCAACAACACCTTCCAGTACATCCTTCATAGGTACACGAACGCCATCCCTGTAAGGAACGATCCATGCATCGTTAACACCCATTTCACGGAGGTATTTTTTGAATGTATCAGATTCCCAGTAATCCCTGAAAACACCGAGTGTGATTTTCTGAATGCCATCAGGATCCGTTTCGCCTCCAAAGTTAGGATGATTTTCAAAATATTTTGATAGGTCCTTATTTCTGAAAGCACCGATCTGTACTTTGAAAACCACGCCGCTTTCATCGACAACAGGTCCGGAAGCAGGAGCAGCCTGACTTTCTTCACGGGCTTTTTCGATGGCTTTTTTTGCAGCATTTACCTGAGCTTCCAGTTTTCTGTTTTGCTCGGTAAGTTCAGCAATTTTAGCATCTTTTTCACCCATGCTGGCCTGCAATCCTGAAAGTTGTCCCTGAACACTGCTAAGCTCAGATTTCATGGATGCGTTTTCGTCGAACATTCTTTTAAATTGTTCAGGAGAAGTGTTCTTTTGTTTTTTCTTCCACTCCTTCTTTTCTTTTTTTGTGAGTTGTGCCTGGGCAACATTTGCTATCGAAATGCAAAAAATAATTGCCAGTATGACAGAAAGATTTTTCATTTGAGTCGTCCTTTTTATTAATGAAAATAGTTTGCTATCACGAAAGTACATAAATATTTTAATAAAAACCAAACAAGGAATTGGACTATTTTAAGCTTCCTATCATTTTTGATGGTACAACCCACTCATCAAATTGTTCATTTGTCAGTAAATCCAGTCCGATAGCGGCCTCACGGAGGGTTATTCCTTCTTTATGAGCCTTCTTCGCAATCTTGGCTGCATTTTCATATCCGATGTGAGTATTTAACGCTGTTACCAACATTAATGAATTTTCAAGGTTATTTTTGATAATCGGATGGTTTGGTTCAATACCATATGCACAATTGTCATTAAACGATTCACATGCATCTCCAAGCAATCTTGCTGAGTTCAACATGTTATAGATCATTACCGGCTTATATACGTTAAGTTCAAAATGTCCGTTTGTTCCACCGATACTTACAGCCATATCGTTTCCGATCACCTGGGCACAAACCATAGTCAAGGCTTCACATTGGGTTGGATTTACTTTTCCGGGCATAATTGATGAACCGGGCTCATTTTCCGGAATAAGGATCTCACCGATGCCACATCTTGGTCCTGAAGCCAGCATACGAATATCGTTGGCAATTTTTAAGAAGCTTACAGCCAGTTGTTTCAAAGCGCCTGATGTCTCTACAATGGCATCATGAGCAGCAAGCGATTCGAATTTATTTTCGGCAGTTCTAAATGGTAGTCCTGTTAATTTGGCAATCTTCTCAGCAACTTTCACATCATAACCATGAGGTGTATTAAGTCCTGTACCAACAGCAGTACCTCCGAGAGCAAGTTCTGATAGGTGATCAAGGGTGTTTCTTAAAGCTTTAAGACCATGATTGATTTGGGATACATATCCTGAAAATTCATGACCCAGCGTTAATGGAGTGGCATCCATAAAATGCGTTCTTCCTATTTTAACCACGTCCATAAAAGCTTTTGCTTTCTGATCAAGGGTATCTCTGAGTTTTTCGATCTTAGGGATGGTATTCTCAACAACAATCTTATATCCCGCAATATGCATGGCTGTAGGGAAGGTGTCATTTGAGGATTGAGATTTATTCACATCATCATTGGGGTGAATTTTCTTTTTCTCATCCATGAGGTCTCCTCCTAACAGTACATGAGCACGATTGGCAACTACTTCATTGACATTCATATTCGACTGTGTGCCTGAACCGGTTTGCCAAACAACAAGAGGGAACTGATCATCCAGTTTGCCATCTGTGATCTCATCACATACTTTGGCAATGATATCAGCTTTGTCTGTAGGAAGCACTCCAAGGTCGTTGTTGGTAAGCGCTGCAGCTTTTTTTAGAATGGCAAAGGCTTTGATAATTTCTTCCGGCATTTTCATGCTTTCGCCACCAATCTTAAAATTATCTCTTGATCGTTGGGTTTGTGCACCCCAATATTTCTCAGCGGGTACCTTGACCTCGCCCATCGTGTCTCGTTCAATTCTATATTCCATTATTGCTTTAATTTACATTTGAATTACCGGTGGCAAATTTAGGAACATTTTAATGATTATTGATCCTAAATTTTAAGTATTTACATCCTATTATGACTTAAATCAGGCTATTATGGGACATGTATGATAATGTGTCAGAATGCCTTGCCAAACAGGGGTATAAATGCCATAAATCTTCTGATTTTCTGAAAAAGTTAATGGATGTTGTTAATTCCTCCGACATGATCGTTTTGTTTTTCAAATGAGGCTGTTACCTTTGCAGACCTGAAACAAAAAACACCTTATCATGAGTAAAGAATATACTTCCGAATTGCAACTTGGTTTTGGAGATGACGGGAATGCTTTGATTCCGGTCGTCACACAGGATTATAAAACAAAGGAAGTGCTTATATTATCATTCGCCAATAAATTAGCTTATGAAGAGACGGTAAAAAGTGGGTATGCTACCTACTGGAGCCGTAGTCGTAATGAATTATGGAAAAAAGGACTTACTTCAGGCGATATGCTGAAAATCGAAGAAATTCGAATCAATTGTGAGCAAAACTCCTTGTTGTTCCTGGTTACACCTCAGGGAAAGGGTGCCTGCCATGCCAAAAAAGAAGACGGCAATCCACATACTTCTTGCTATTACAGGAAAATTGAAGGTGATAAATTGATTTTTGTAGAAAAATAATTATTTCAAAGGAAGAGCTTCCGAATAAACAGAACAATCCCATGACTGAAGAACAATTGATAATCGGTTTGCCGGCAGGTTCACTGGCAAACCCAAATCGTGGAGGAAATTTGATTCAACTTCTGGATAAGGCGGGTTTTAAAGCACGCGGATATGAATCAGGAGGGCCCAGCACCTTTACAATAAATAAGTATATGTTTGGGTGGGATGGAAGGCCTCAGGAATTCGGTTCTCAGCTGAGTGTAGGTGAACTGGATGTGGCGATTGCTGGTGATGACTGGATACAGGAACGAATCCTCGAACTGAAGCTCGAATATAATACGGAAGTTAACCTGGAAAAAGTATTATCGCTCAACAGAGGAGGAGTACGGCTCGTTGGAATAATTAATGACTCGGCATTTTCCAATACAGAAGATTTTCTCACAGACCTTTGTTCTAAAAAGAAAATTATTACTGTTGTAACAGAAATGCCTTACCTCGCATTGAACTGGATCCAGAATATATTGCGTAAAATAGGCAAGTTCGAAGATTATCAACAATTTTCGGTCCAGAAATATAAAACCCCATCACGTATCGAAACCGGTATACTGATCTATGAAGCCTGGGGAAAGACAGAATCTAAAATTAAAAATGGAGGGGCAGATATCGGACTTGAGATCACTCAGAGTGGTAGTGCCATCCGGAACTATGGTCTTAAGATTATTGAAACGGTTATTGAATCCGAAACCGGGATATACATCAACCCGGAATTAAAGAAGAACAAACAGAAGTTTGAATTGCTCAAGATGTTCCTTCTTAACCTTTATGGTGTTGTAAATGCCGAAAATAAGGTTATGATCCTTTTTAATGTTCCTCATGAGAAAGTAGAAGAAACAGAACAGTACCTGAGCGATAATGAACTGTTTGCCGATGAGCCGACGAAAAATGTAGGCAAACTATTTACCGAATTCAGCATTCAGGTAGATATTGCCAGCAAAACCCAATCTCTTGCACGTATCCGCTATGAACTGGCAAAGAGAGGTGCCGCGAATATTGATACCATCCCGATCGATTCTTCGATCCACAATATGGATGTGTTGGATCTGTAATATGTTAACAGATTATTATCCGAAGAAATAAATCTTCAATAATCAGGGATATCGGGCTACCCGGGTCAGGATTATTGTATTTGAATCAGATTCATCAGAAAAATCTTCAGGTCTTACCTTTTCAAAGTTAAGCATTAACTTCATCTTGTTTTTCTCCGGAAAATTAAAGATCCCTACTATTCGGCCGACTTCCTTTTCGTCTTCGAGTTTTGATATAACTAAATCGATGGTATGTGGTCTGGCCTTATAATCAACTTGATATGTCATCATGGCCTTGATACCTTTTTGTATAAATTCTTTTCCACCCAATGTGTCGTTATTGATTAAAAAATATGCATATCCTTCCTTGTCCAGATTAAAATATGCGATTTTATCTTTTTCAATACCTTTCCACATTCCGATATGATTTTTTTGTCCATAAAGGAAATGTGAAGCAAATACAATACAGAATAAAATAATCCCTGTTTTCATAAATAAGTTTGTTAGTAGGTTATTAAAATACATAAATAACGGGATACTTTATAATGAATATTAAAGCAATTCGTTTTAAAATATTGAATTGATCAAAATATAACTATACACGAAATCTTTACTAATAATGAAAAGAACAAATATACAAGTATTAATGGTTTTTGTTGTCCTGGTATTAATACTTACCGGGTGTAAAAAAGATTCCGTAGATCCCAAACCTGAAATTGAAATACCAATTTCAGATAATTCGGATATTAAGAAAATAGATGGAGGATTATATCATTCCATGCTACTTAAAAAAGACGGATCGTTATGGGCAACCGGAGAAAACGGATTCGGACAACTTGGTACAGGGGATAATTCATACCGTCCCTCTTTTACAGAGGTACTTACAAATGTAAAAGATGTTGCCTGCGGGCAAAACCACACACTAGCACTTAAAAATGATGGCAGTTTATGGGTTGCTGGTTATAATCAGTCAGGTCAGCTCGGCACATCAGATAATTCCGACAGAAACAACTTCGAAAGCGTACTTGAAAATATTATCGCTATTGATGCAGGACAAAACCATTCGGTGGTGATATCAAAAGACAGCATCCTGCTGGTATGTGGAAGAAATTCGAACGGACAGCTTGGAATCAGTAATAAACTTGACATCAATGAATTTCGGCAGGTGATGGAAGCAAAAACAGTAGCTGCAAGTCCCAATGGAAGTTTTATTATTTCTGACGGCAATTTATATGCGGCAGGTTTCAACTTGTACGGACAACTTGGTGCTTTTAATTATGAAGAACAGACGATTTTTAAAAAGGTAACTACCGGTATCGATAAAGTTTGCGGTGGTTTTACGTATACAATGGCCATGACGGAGTCAGGTTTATTCATGGTTTCAGGACTGGAAGATTATGAATCACGATCTGAATCTAAAGGTGTTTCCAACATAACCGAAAAGTCAGATCTGGAGATCAGGGATATGTCAGCAGGTTTGTATCATTATCTGGTGGTATCAGACAGTGTATTGTATGGTGTTGGGCTAAATGACATGGGGCAGCTGGGAATCAGT
This sequence comes from Cyclobacteriaceae bacterium, assembly GCA_050288525.1. Lineage (GTDB taxonomy): Bacteria > Bacteroidota > Bacteroidia > Cytophagales > Cyclobacteriaceae > JBNKDZ01. The sequence goes on along the minus strand of JBNKDZ010000404.1, from coordinate 3,676 downwards.
GAGTATAACACCTCTGATTTTGTGAAAATAGCTGAGAATGTTTCCCGTGCATTTACAGGTTATTATTCAAGCTGGTATATCGATACGGATGGCGAATTGTGGGCGACCGGCTCAAACTCTCATGGAGAGCTGGGAACAGGAGGAACAACAAGCAAAACGAAATTTGAAAAGATTGATTTTTAGATTGCCAAAACACAAATAATAATCATAAAAACGCATTCAATATTAACATATGTTTTGTTAATTCGTGATTGTATTTATCAGTTTTTATAAGAACATTTTTATACATGCTTGAAATAGTAATAAAGTATATAATCCTAAATTATAACGCATGAAAAAGCTCCAACAAAATATGATCAGTATTTTTGGTCTGACTCTTATACTTGGAATAATACTATCCGGATGTAAAAAGGAATCTGTAGATCCTGAACCTGAGATTCAAATTCCAATATCTGATAATTCATATATTCGGAAAATTGAAGGTGGTGAATATCATACCATGTTGATTAAAAAGGACGGAACGTTATGGGCAACCGGTGATAATGCTTTTGGAGGACTTGGTACCGGCGAAAAATCTGGCAGGACGACATTTGTTCAAGTGCTTATGAATGTAAAAGATGTTGCGTGCGGAAAAAGCCATACGCTGGCGCTTAAAAATGATGGTACGCTTTGGGCTACTGGTTACAATAAATATGGTCAGCTTGGAACATCTGACAATGATAACAGAATAAGTTTTATTAAGGTGTTGGATGATATAATTGCTATGGATGCAGGATCAGATCACTCGTTAGTGATAACAAAAGACAGTATTCTTTTAGCTTGTGGTTTGAATTCTAATGGACAGCTTGGTATTAGTGACAAACAAAATGTCAATTATTTCAGGGAGATCATGAAAGCTGAAAATGTTGCAGCAGGTACGTACAATAGCTTTGCGATTGTTGATGGTGATTTATACGCAGCAGGATGTAATGTTCAAGGTCAGCTTGGTGCTTTTGATTATGAAGATCAGGCAATTTTCCGAAAGATCACTGCCAGTATTAAAAAGGTATGTAGTGGCTTTGCCTATACAATTGCCATGACAGAATCCGGTTCTGTTAAATATTCCGGATTGGGTGATTATGAGGCTTGGTCGGATTCAAAAGGGATTTCCAATATAACTGAGAAAACAGATTTAAAAATCAGGGATATGTCCGCCGGTCAGTATCATTATCTGGTAGTATCAGATAGTGTTTTATACGGCATTGGGCAAAATGACATAGGACAGATGGGAATCAATGTCACGAAGGCTTCTGATTATATAAAATTAGCCGAAAATGTTTCGCGGGCCTTTACAGGATATTATTCGAGTTGGTATATTGATACAGATGGGGTTCTGTGGGCTACAGGATCAAATTCACGTGGTGAGTTGGGTACCGGCGATAAAGTAGATATATCCGGTTTTATAAAGGTAGATTTGAAGTAAGATAAACTGAGGGCAATTGTACTAAGATTTCTTAAATGGCTGAATAACAAATAATTTCCCTTAAAATACTTTTAATTTTAACATATGATTTGTTATTTCGTTATCGAATTTGTCAGAGGCACAAAACATAATTTTTAAAATAGGTATAATACCTTCTCTAATTGAATAGCATAAATCCCGAAAATGTTGAACACAAAGTAATATTCTTCAATTAAAGACCAAAACTTTTAAAATATTAATAACTAAATCTAAATAGTAACTCATGAGAAAAGTACAACTACGCATGATCCGGATCCTTGGTATAGCCTTCATATTTGGGGCGATTCTATCCGGTTGTAAAAAGGATTCAGTCGAACCGGATAAAAAAGATGATAAAAAGGAAGAACCCGAATTATCCGATATCAAAATGATTGATGGCGGAAGATATCATACCATGCTGTTAAAGACGGATGGCACGTTGTGGGCTACCGGAAAAAACGACAAAGGTCAGTTGGGCACAAATGATAACACCGACAGGCTTGCATTTAAAAAAGTATTGACAGAAGTGAAAGAGGTGGCATGTGGTTATGAGCATACCCTGGTGTTGAAGGAAGATGGTTCTCTGTGGGTAACAGGATTGAATGAAAAAGGTCAGCTCGGAACGCTTAACTATGATAATATCAATTCGTTCAAAAAGGTATTGGAAGATATAAAAGACATCGATGCCGGAAATCATCATTCTATAGCTTTAACAAAGGATAATGTCGTGATGGTTACAGGAGCTAATGAAAAAGGGCAATTAAGTGCTATTACGACCTATAATTATTGGGAGTTTGTAGAAGCAAAATCACCGAAAGCCATTTCAGTTGGGGCAGGAGGATTACATAGTTTTATTATTGATGAAAACAATGATTTGTGGGGTTCTGGTGCCAATTTCAATGGTCAATTGGGAGATTTTGATTATGAAGATCAGGGTGAATTTAAAAAAATAATGTCTGACGTAGCCGAGATAAGAAGTGGTTATACATATACCATGGCCATTTTGAGTGATGGGTCGTTTTGGGTGACAGGATTAGGATATTATGGCCCTCCGGGTTTGAAAGGAAAATCTGAATTTGAAGAAAGGACTGAATTTAATGTAACCCATTTTTCTTCCGGTGATAAGCATTATCTTATAGTATCTGATAATTCACTTTGGGGTGTTGGTGCTAATCAAGGGGGACAGCTTGGTTTAGAGAAAGATGATAATACGGATTTTACAAAGATTGTAGATGGAAATGTTTCCCGTGTTTATACCGGTTTCAGTACCAGTTGGTATATTGATACGGAAGGTAAGCTTTGGGCTACCGGAACGAATGAAAACGGTGAACTTGGTATAGGAGATAAAGAAAACAGAACCAAGTTTGAACAGATTGAACTTTAGATCAATAAACTTAACTTACCAAACAACTGCCTGTACATAAAGGCAGTTGTTTTTTTAGTACAGTATAAATAAGGATCATTTTTTTGATAACAGAACACTGAACATATATAAACAGAATTTTAATAGCTATGATAAAAATTATTCAATTACACATTGTCAAGGTCTTGGGTCTGGCTATAATATTGGCGATGCTATTTTCTGGTTGCAGTAAAGAATCTGCGACCCCTGACGACAAAAAAGATGATAAACCAACAGATCTTTCCGGGATTAAGATGATCGATGGAGGGAAAAACCATACCATGCTGCTGAAAACAGATGGAACATTATGGGCAACAGGTGATAATGAAAAAGGTCAGCTCGGAACCGGTGATAATATCAGTAAATTTAAGTTTATTAAAGTATTAACGGATGTCTCCGAAGTGGCATGTGGCAGAAATTTTACGCTTGCTCTAAAAAACAATGGCTCATTATGGGTTACTGGTGACAATGAGAAAGGGCAACTCGGGACGGGTGACAATTTAAACCTTAATACTTTTACAAAGGTTCTTGATGATATTAAGACAATAGATGCCGGAGATCGACATTCTATGGCATTGGACAACAATAATACCCTTAAAGTGACAGGCGATAATACGTACGGACAACTGACTTTGAATGATCAATATAATACATTTACTGATGTTATGGTAACAGAGTCGATTATTGCAGGTGCTTATCATAGTTTTGTGATTGATGAAGACCATAATTTATGGGGTGCCGGGGCCAATTTTACCGGACAATTGGGAGCTTTCGATTATGAAAATCAGACGATG
>JBNKDZ010000403.1:0-11215 GCA_050288525.1 Cyclobacteriaceae bacterium | reverse complement strand
GTAATATCCGTTCAGGGTGGCATAGAATTTAAAATCTTTGGTAACTATGCTGTCATTGAACCTGTGTTTTTGATTGTATGAGTAATCGCCTATCTGATAATGCAAAATAAATTCGTCTTTATCAAGGATCTCAAGATCGATATCCTTATCATAAAACGCAGAATTGAATATGACATAGTCGATTTTGAAAGGAGCATTCTTATAACGTTCTTCAAACAACAGATCGCCGTACTGAAAATAGCTTACATGAAATTTAAGCGTTTCTACTACTTTGCTGAAAAAGAGGTTGGATTTAATTATTTCGATTTCTCTAGCAAGATCTGTGATATCATCATCAAAACTTTTAAATCCCAACACCTTTGCTTCACTTTTTATGTCCAGTTGCAGTACAGAAGAAGACTGGAACAACTCCCGTGTGTAGCGTACAGTAAAAGTGGATATTGTAATCGTAGTCAGAATTATTAATATGATTATTAACCAGGACTTAAGTAAAACAGTTTTTAATTTTTGAATATCAAAACTGTCAGCTGCCGGGTTAAATATGGCATCAGATTCCGGGAGTTCCTGTTTGATATGTCTTTCTGACCTGTTCACAAATTAAAGTTTATTTATTAGTACGATCAGTGAAACGGTATTTACAACAAAACTCATCAACAACATAATGTCCTGGGCAGATTCTGTAAAAACTTTTCGCGTCGGCTCAATATAAATCACATCGCCGGGTTTAACTGAAAGATGCGATTTGCGCATGCCTTCAAGGGTTGAAAGGTCAATCATAAATACATCAGGCTGATGAAGATCACCCCTGATCAGGCGGATGTTGTGTGCTTTGCCTGCCTGGTCAATTCCTCCTGCCTGGGCGATGATTTCCAACAGTGTAACATCCTCATTGATCAATGGTATAACCTGGCCTCCCGGAGCTCCAAGAATTACAACCCTTTTATTCAGATATTTTATTATTACAAAGGGTTCCTGATAATAGGTGGCATATTTTTCAGTCAGGTATTCTTCTGCTTCATATAATTTCATTCCGGAAATATGAATGTTTCCAACCATAGGCAGGTTAATACATCCATCCTCTCTGACAAGAAATTCAGGTTTTTCTTTTTCCAGGTTCCGGTTTGTTTCTCCGAAGTTCAATTCGCGGTTAGGATCGATAAGTCTTTCGCCTTTATTGGTAAATATCCGTACTTCAAGGATATCATTTGGTTGGATCAGGTAGTTTTTTTCAGCTAAAACAACATCTTTTGAAAGGAATTCAAGGTCTTTCTCTTCATCAATTTTAAACATATAGTGCTGCTTATATACCTTACAGGCAAAGAGTTGAGCGCCGATTAAAAAAAACAATGTGTAGTGAATGATCTTTTTAGCCAAAACAATTTTTTTGGGTAAATATAAAGATAATTGTATTATTTTTTTTCAATTGTTTCTTTATATAATTGAAAAGATTGAAGTTTTGTATCTTTCAATGAAATTTCCGGATTTTGAATGCCCCAGTCAATGTTGAGTTCCGGATCATTCCAGACAATTCCGGAATCTGATTCATGATGATAAAGATTGGTGCATTTATAAAAGAAAACGGTATCTTCCAGAGAAGCAAATCCGTGTGCAAAACCTTCCGGGATATATAACATATTTTGTCTTTCAGCATCCAGGATTACCGAGAAATGCTGTCCGAAAGTTTCTGAACCCGGACGGATATCCACAGCCACATCCAATACTTTTCCGGATATAACTTTTACAAGCTTTCCTTGTGCGTATGGCGGTTTTTGAAAGTGCAATCCGCGAACGATGCCTTTTTTTGAATACGACATATTATCCTGCACAAATTCAACCGTTATCCCTATTTCATGAAATGATGATTTTTTGTAGGATTCCATAAACCATCCCCTGTCGTCCTTAAAAATCTTCGGAAAGACCTCTATGAGACCTTTAATGCCAGTTTCTTTAACCTCCATAATCTGTTTTGGTGTAATCTGCTTTTAATTAATAGTAGAAATAGATTCGTGATATTTGCGGATTACAATACGTTCATCAAATTTTGTTTTTACATATTCCCGGCTGTTTTTGCCCATTTGCTGGAGCAAATCCGGATCAAGACTTAATATATTTTTCATTTTATCAGCCAGATCATCCGCATCTTTCAGATTACAAAGGTAACCGTTAAATCCATCCTTTACAACTTCTTTACAACCCGGAACGTTTGTGGTAACAATTGGTTTCTCCATGCTTGCAGCTTCCAGGAGGGTTCTTGGCGTTCCTTCTCGGTAGGATGGCAGGACGATGCAATCAGCATTCTTTATCATTTCTTTAACATCTGTGGTAGTACCGAGATATTCTATTTGCCTGCTATCTATCCAGGAGTCTATGATCTTTTTAGGTATTCCACGTTTGTGTTTTTCGTCAATAGCCCCCAGGATCTGGAATTTTGCATCATAACCGACAGATTTGAGCTTTTTAATTGCCTCAATATATTCAAGGATACCTTTATCGTAGATGAGCCGTGAAATCAGCAGAAAGGTAAAACTTTTTTCTCCTGCTTTCATCTGTGGATTAAAATTCCGGACATCAATTCCGGATCCGGGAACAAGATCACAAATTTTAGGATTGACAATTTTTTTGTTAATAAACAATTCTTTATCGTCGTTATTTTGAAAGAATATTTTGCGAGGAAATCTGAAAGCTATCCTGTAGAGGGCTATGGCGACTTTTGAGACGAAATTGTCTTTCAGGAAAATAGTTCCCAACCCGCATACATTGTTAATGACAGGTATTTTCAGAAGACTGGCAGCAATGGTCCCGTAAATATTTGGTTTAATTGTATAATGCAAAATAACATCGGGGCGAACCTTTTTATAAATCCAGAAAAGCTCAAAAATGAGCATAAAATCCTTTAACGGGCTTGCACCGCGACTATCCATTTTTACCGGAATATGGTGACATCCCATCTCCGTTAATTTATTAGAATAGGCATCTGTTGGGGCAATGGTGAAAACTTCATTATCTTTGTCTAAAAAAGACTGAATAAGTCCTTTTCGGAAATTATAGATGTTCCATGAGGTGTTTAGGACGATGGCAATTTTCATCTTTGACCGGGTTTAGGAGAAATGATTAGGTGACACAATTGTTATGTTCTTCAAGCGAAAATAGAAAAATAATTTCAAATAAACCATTATTAAATATTAATATATAAATAAACATCTGCAATATACCAAGAATATTAACATTGTGAATTATATTATAAAAGCGGGAGAGATTAAAGAAATATGATTGAAACAATTAGCACAAAAAGCGAAAAAGAAAAAGCTGTTTTAGTAGCTGTTGCAATAGGCTCACAGTCAGGAGATAAGTTGAAGGAATATCTGGATGAACTGGAATTTCTGGCAGAAACACTCGGAGTTGAGACCATCGGGAAGTTCACCCAAAATCTTGAACGACCAGATCCGAAAACCTATATCCGTAAAGGAAAGGTGGAAGAGGTTCGTGAATATGTACGTTCGTATCAGATTGATCTGGTCATATTTGATGACGACCTAAGTCCGTCACAATTACGAAATCTTGAAAATACGTTTAAATGCAAGATTTATGACCGGAGTTTATTAATCCTTGATATTTTTCTGAAAAGAGCCCAGACTTCCCAGGCAAAGACACAGGTAGAACTTGCCCGGTATCAGTATATTTTACCCAGGCTTACCAGGATGTGGACACACCTTGAACGACAAAGAGGCGGAACAGGAACACGTGGCGGCGCAGGAGAAAAAGAAATAGAAACAGACCGGCGTATCATTCGTGACCAGATCGGTGTTTTGAAAAGTAGGCTGGAAAAGATCGGAAAACAAAGTTCAACACAGCGAAAGTCACGATCCCAGATCGTACGTGTTTCACTTGTGGGGTATACAAACGTCGGCAAATCTACGTTGATGAATCTCCTTACCAAATCGAACGTGCACGCTGAAAACAAACTATTTGCCACAGTTGATTCAACTGTCAGGAAAGTGGTACTGGATCATATACCTTTTTTATTGTCGGATACCGTAGGTTTTATCCGAAAGCTACCTCATCACCTGATTGAATCCTTTAAATCGACTCTGGATGAAGTTATTGAATCCGACATCTTGTTGCATGTTGTGGATATCTCACATCCGTTTTTCGAGGATCAGATTGATGTCGTTGATCAGACCCTTGCTGAACTGGGGGCTGCCGACAAACCGAAAATTGTTGTCTACAATAAAATAGACCAGATCAAACCTGAAGATCCCGAAGAGGAGGAAGATCTTTTTATTGATGGTGAAATTTCAATAAAAAGACTCAAGTTTTCTCATGTCAATAAGCACCGGACAAAAGACGAAGTATATATATCAGCCTTTAAAAAGATCAATATTGACGAATTGAAAGAAAAGATCATGGAAAAGGTGCGGGAGCGTCATTATCGCATTTACCCTAACTATATGAAACCTGAAACCTATTAGGGATGCAGGCTTACCGTATCACCATTTTCCATCAATATGACATTTACTTCCGGGTCAGCTAACCAGGATGCTTTTTTTAAAACGGAAAAATTGATGTCTCCGACAATGTAATGGTTGTCGCGGGCTTTGTATTCTTCATGTATGGTAATGAAATCCGCTTTGTTGATCATCTCAGGTTTAGCATACCGAAGATATATTTGCACAAGGAAATCTTCATGTAACTCAACTTCCGGATTCTGATCCAGCTTTTTGTATTCATATTTATAGTTATAGGTCAGGGCTGAGATATCTGACAGGACAGCAGAACCTGTCGGGTGTCCGCCGGCACCTTTACCTATGAAAAACTGGTGTTCGGAAAAGGCCCCTTCAACGATCACACCGTTAAATTCATTTTCCACTTTATACAATTCACTGTTTTGGGTAACAAATTGTGGCATAACAAAGGCAAATACCTTGTCGCCGGTTTTCCGGCTTTTTGCTACCAGCTTTATTTTATAGCCTTTTTGCCTGGCAATGTTGATGTCAAATTCCGATATCCGGTCGATACCGTAATTAAAAATGTCTTCAGGCGCAACAAACAGGCCAAATGCATGGGTTAAAATTATACACAATTTGTATTTGGCATCATATCCCAAAACATCGAGTGAAGGATCAGTCTCCGCAAATCCGAGATCCTGTGCTTCTTTCAGCGATTCATCAAAATTCTTTCCTTCCGAGAATATTTTGGTCAGGATGTAATTGGTGGATCCGTTAAAAATACCTTCAACAGCATTTAAGAGATCGTTGTCATAATATTCTTCGAGATTGCGGATGATGGGAATACTGGCACAACAGGCACTTTCATATAATAAGGGAACGTCGTTTTTTCGCTGCAGCATTAATAATTCTTCCATATGATCTGCCACCATCTTTTTATTGGATGTCACAACGGCTTTTCCATTTTCAAGGGCCTTTTTAACAATATCAAAGGCAGCCTCCGGATCATCAATAAGTTCGAGCACCACATCGATCTCAGGGTTTTCCAGAATATCATTCTGGTCATAGGTGAAGTATTTTTGGTCAATCGGGCGCTTTTTATTCCGGTTTTTTACACATATTTTAAGAATTTCAGCTTTTATACCTTTGGTTTCTTCAAGTACATGATACAAGCCTTGTCCGACGCAACCAAAGCCGAAAATACCGAGTTTCAGGTTTCTTTTCATATCAGATAATGAGTTTCAGAGATGGAATAAACATAAAAAATCACGCTGGTGTTTCTACAAATATGTAAAAAATCAGGTGATTGAGCCAAATTATACGAGGTGCTATTAAAAAGGTTTGGTATTTTTATTATAGGAAACTTATTTTATTTATTTTTGCGCTCCCAAACGGATTGGTTCAAAACAGAACTGCAATACGGTTTCCGGCCTCGTAGTTCAATGGATAGAATAGGAGTTTCCTAAACTCTAGATCTAGGTTCGATTCCTAGCGAGGCTACAAAGAAAACAGAGTGAATTATTGCTCTGTTTTTTTTATATCTGATAGGTTATCCCGATCTCTTTTTGTTTGTTGTAGGCATAAAACATACATGTGTTAAAAAAAAAACCTAAAAACATACGTTTTCGCGATCCAAAATGTTTACATATCGTTAAAATATTGTATAAAACATAGAAAAACATGCCAATATATAATTCAGGGAATCCTGGTCGTTCTATGTTGGATCGTATTGAAAAGTAAAGGGGGTATAGTTTTTTGTCTGGGGTATGACTAAAAAAGAATTTAAGAAGCAAATTGATTATCCTTCATTAAGGAATCTGATAGAAGCAACGCGGACGTTGAGTAGCGAGATTTACCTGGACAGGTTGCTCGAAAAAATGATGTCGCTTGTGATGGAGCACGCCGGTGCTATAAGAGGATTCTTTCTTCAATTAGACAATGATCAGTTGTTAATTCAGGCGCGAGGTAGTCTCAGATCCGGTATTCGTGTGCTTCAGGGGAAAACTATAGGCAAAAGCACGCGTCTTTCTAAGGAGATCGTAGAGTATGTTCTTCAAAACAAGGTTACCGTTGTTATTAATGATGCCAAATCAGATTCTCAGTTCAGGGATACGCACTATCTGCAAAAACATAATATAAAATCGATTTTATGCCTTCCGTTGTTTACCAAGGGAAATCTAGCCGGCATCATTTATCTTGAGAACAACCATAAAAAGAAAGCATTTACCTCCGACCGGTTATCTTCGCTGGAGATCCTTACTTCCCAGCTGAACATTTCGCTGGAGAATGCCTTGTTATACCAGAACCTGGAGGAAAAGGTTAAAGAGCGGACTCGGGAGATCACACAGCAAAAACGGGAAGTAGAGCGTACGCATAAAGAACTAAAAATCACGCAAACTCAGCTGGTTCAATCCGAAAAGATGGCATCCCTGGGGCAGTTGACTGCCGGTATTGCACACGAGATCAACAATCCGGTCAATTTCATTACCATTGGTATTATGGGATTGGAAAAGAATTTTGATGTTTATAAAAAGGTGATGTCAGTTTATGAATCAATCACAACCAATGATGATATTGAAGCAATACTTTTACAGGTTCAGGAGATAAAAAAAGAATATGAATTTGATGAAGTAAAGGCGTATGTGGAGCAGTTAATGGCAGATATAAAACTGGGAGCTGAAAAGACAGCCGAGATCGTAAAAGGTCTGAGGAATTTTTCTAGGATTGATGAGGCCGTTCAGAAGAATGCGTTTATTCATGAATGTCTGGAAAGCACGCTGACTATTATCAATAACAAGCTTGGTGATATTGAACTGGTAAAATGCTATGATCAGGAAAGTGAAGCAATACTTTGCTATCCCGGGCAGTTGAACCAGGTATTTTTAAATATTATCAATAATGCGATTGATGCCATTAAAATGAATTCGGACAAGAATGCCATTCGAAGGATAACCATTAGTACAAAACACAGAGCTAACGATGTAACAATAAGTATTAAGGACTCCGGAATTGGAATGAACAGCACAACGAAGAAGAAGATTTTTGATCCGTTTTTTACAACTAAGGATGTTGGAAAAGGTACCGGATTAGGGCTTTCAATTAGCTACGGTATCATTGAAAAGCATCAGGGGATTATGGATGTGATAAGTAAACCGGGATCGGGAACGGAATTTATAATAACGATCCCAAAAAAATTAAAAGAAGATGACGAAGCATAGTATTTTGTATGTTGATGATGAGCCCAGTAATCTGAGGGGATTTAAATCACTTTTTTTTACGGATTTTAATGTCTATACGGCTACATCAGGGAAGGAAGGTTTGGAAATACTGGAAGATAACACTATACATATGGTTATCTCTGACCAGAAAATGCCCGAAATGACGGGAGTGGAATTTTTAAAGGAAGTTGCCCGGAATTATCCGGAAATTATACGTATTGTTCTTACCGGATACAGCGATCTGGAAGTGATTATAAAAGCTGTTAATGAATGCGGGATTTTCAGATATCTCGCCAAACCATGGGATTTTGAAGAAATGAAGCTTACCATTAAAAAAGGTCTTGAATCCTATCAGCTTAAGAAGGAGAATAAATATCTGGTAGAGAAACTGATCCATGCCAATCAGTCACTGGAAGAAAAAGTGAAGGAAAGAACCGGCCAATTGGATAAGCAGAACAAACTGCTGAAAAAACTGAATAAAGACAAAGATGATCTTATCAGTATCGTTGCGCATGATTTACGCAGTCCACTTAACCAGATATGTGGTATAATCAATATAATTAATATGGAGAAGAATATGGATTGTGATATGCTCGAACAGTATGTAACAGTGATTGATAAATCAGCAAATCGTCTTCGGTCAATGATAGGCAAGATCCTGGATCTTAATGCTATTGAGAATGAAGTCATGGACCTTAAACTGGAAGAGATCCACATTGAAGATGTGTTTGAAGAAGTAAAACGGCTTTATCAGGTGAGCGCACAGAAAAAAGGTATTGAGATAAAAGTTACAGCCGCTGAAGGCGCAACAATACAGTCGGATCGTTTCTTTTTGGTACAGATCCTTGAAAACCTCGTTTCCAATGCCATAAAATACTCGTTTATGGACAAAGAGGTTATGTTGATTGCCAGGTATAATCCTGTAAACGGTGCCTGTATTATAACCGTAAAAGATCAGGGACCCGGATTTTCGGAGGCAGATAAGAAAAGAATTTTTGCGCCGTATCAGAAACTAAGTGCTAAACCAACAGCCGGAGAAAGCAGCAATGGTCTGGGGTTGTCTATTGTAAAGAAATATGCTGATGCACTCAATGCACATATTAGCTGTGAAACTGCTGAAGGTAAAGGTGCGGAGTTTAGTATTGAGTTTCTGAAGTGATTTTTTAAAAAAATATTGATGTAAAGCACTTGTTGTCAGCGTTATATGATTGTTTTTTGTGAAGATCAGAATAGATTGTTTTGTTGAAGGGGCATTATGAAATTAATAATTCTTTAATTTTTCAAAAAAAACGAAATATTTAGAATTCAAATGATTTACTTTTATAACAGCGATGGAATAAAATAGTAGAGTATTTCAGGAAAAAATAAATGAAATATCTGTTTGATGGTCCGTGAAAAAATTAATTAATTTATGGCGTGAATCGAGAGGACCAATAAAAACTATTAACCATAATATTTTAATTGCTTACTTATAAAAAATGGGACAGGTAAAACCAAGAGTTATTAAAGATTTTGAAAAATTAGATCCGGCGATACAGGAACAGATAAAGCTGGTGCATCCGAATGGATTTAGCGATAATCTTATAACCTTCACTAATAAAGAAGGAAAAAAAATAAGTGCATTGCCTTTTGAAACGGATGAAAAGTATTATATGGTACGGATGACTGTGAAGGAAGCCGCCAGGATCATCGAAGATGATGATGATTATGATGACGATGGGTTTTTGAAAGATGATATCAAGGAAGAATATGAAGATAAATATTCGGAACTTGATTATATAAATGAAAGTTCATCTGAAGAAGATACTGAAAAAGATAATGATGATGAAGATGATGATGATTGACAAAGGAGCTATCTCCTTTGTCAATCATTTCTGATCACATTGATCCATTGGTATTCTGATGGATTTTTTTTTGATCACTCAAGAACCGGAGGATTTTGAATTACGGATAACTGCTCCTCCAGTAATTTTTTGAATGTTTCGATATCCTTTATGCCATCAGAATCCTGTTCCCATGTAGCAAGATAGTACCATTCCAGCATATTTTCTTCAGGTTTCATAACGACAACATGATTGATTGCATCTTCCGTTATATTGATTGCGGTAGCTTTTTTATAAAATATGGCAACACCCATATTATCTCCCGAAATACTTTGTTTTCCCCAACTGGCCAGACATGCCCATGGATTATCTACTGTTTCGATTTTTATCAGTTCGATGTCAGGATTTTTATTGAACCCGGTGCATATATTCTCCGGCGCAAGATCAAATACCAGACGTTCCCTGGTAAGCCTGCTGTCTGCATCAATAGACAAGAAGGAAGACACTGTGTGCTTTGTAGAATCAATACCCCATCCATAGTAATCTGTTTGTATTTGAGATCGTAATATGCCGTCTTCAGGAATCTTACAGATAACACTGTCTGTATTGTCAATACGACGCGCCTTTTCTCCGTCCCAATACGCAATGGTGCCGATCCCAAGGCCATCTCCAACTTTCATGATATCCTGACCCCAGTCAGATGGTTCGTGGTACGAGTCATAGCCATCCTGTCCGACATCGTTTAATACCATCGTATTGACCTTTTTGCCAAACACATCCACAGCATTACGCCAGTCGAGATAGAATCTGTATCCTACCTTGTTTGATTCCCAGCCCGGACCCTCATATTTTACATAAAAAGAATGGTCCGTGCATTCGTCAGGAACACGTAAGGAGTCAATTCGTACAAAAGAGGCATCGCTGATAAATTTTTGATCTTCCCATGTGCCGCTTTCCTTAACCCAGAGTTCTGCCTGGGTCATTTTTGTGAATGAGACGGTAGTTGTATCTGAAGGGTCGATGACAATGCCTGATGATTCTTCAGAAATCGTTCCCGGAAGGATTAATAAGGACTGTTTGCCGGTAACGGGATCTGTACTGATCTGATAGGGCAATACTTTTCCGTCACGTTTTACTGAAAAGTTGCCGTTCAGGATCTTTTCGAGAGCAGGTATGTTTTCAATATCAGGTAAAATGGCAACCCCTTCTCCGGTATAATTTTTCATGGTTAACAATACAGAAGTGTTTTCAGGTTTGTCACTACATGAAAAATTTAATATCAGGGATAAAAATAATAAAGCCCTGATGGGAATAGCGAATGATTTCATAAGGATAAATTTTTTGAAATGAAAATATTAAAAAAAATGACAAATTTTGAAATCGGGGCGTTTCTTATTTGTAATGTTAGAAACATATTAACAGATATATAGGCAGAAATGCGGCAAGATCAGACGAAATCTCAATTTTAACATTTTAAAAAGGATTCATAACAGGCAGAATTTTGTAAAATTGATTTTGATTACTTATGTAATATTTGAGTTATTATTCCTGCAGGTTTTGGAGTCTGGCATTTTTCAATCCATGATTACCTGTCTTTTTATTTTGAACCGGATGTAATGTGATATTAAAAAAACGTAATTTATTTTCTGAAAAATAATATGGATTGACTCAAAGTACTTCCGGTGAAATAGGTTAAATGTATAGATAATGCAATAATTAGACATTTTAG
>JBNKDZ010000402.1:0-3256 GCA_050288525.1 Cyclobacteriaceae bacterium | reverse complement strand
TATCAGGGCGTATAAACAAGCTTTTTGTTGATTACAATTCTAAAGTAAAAAAAGGAGATCTTTTGATGATGCTTGATACAGAAACACTTGAATCAACCCTTGAGTCCAGCAGAGCTTCTCTGAAATCATCGCAGGCAGAATATGAATATCGAAAAGCCAATTATGAACGATATAAGCAATTGGTGGATAAGCAACTTATTGCTCAAAAGGAGTTTGAAGAAGTAGAATATTCGTTCCGGTCTTCGGAAGCAAACCTTGCCTCTGCCAAAGCCAGATATAGTAAAGATAAAACAAATCTGGAGTATGCCTATATCTATTCTCCTATCGATGGGATTGTATTGGAAAAAAGTGTTGAAGAAGGTGAAACAGTAGCGGCCAGTTTTTCAACACCAACATTGTTTACCATTGTAAATGATCTGACCCAGATGAAGATTGAAGCAAGTGT
This sequence comes from Cyclobacteriaceae bacterium, assembly GCA_050288525.1. Taxonomy (GTDB): domain Bacteria; phylum Bacteroidota; class Bacteroidia; order Cytophagales; family Cyclobacteriaceae; genus JBNKDZ01. Next base: position 2,811 of record JBNKDZ010000402.1, on the reverse strand, counting down.
CGATGAGGCAGATATCGGACAGTTAAAAGTCGGTCAACGTGTTGAATTTACAGTTGATGCATTCCCCGATAAGAATTTTGATGGTGAGGTGGTTGAGATACATTTGATGCCGGCAGCTGAATCGAATGTCGTGACGTATGTGGTGGTTATCAATGCTTCCAATCCCGAAAAAATACTAATGCCCGGAATGACGGCTAATGTTTCCTTTTTTGTCACTGAAAGAAAAAATGTGCTCATGGTGCCTAACAGAGCCTTTGAATTCAGACCTACTCCTGAAATATTTGAATCACTTGCAAAACCTGAAAACGGAGGTTTAACATTTGATCAACCTCAACGACCTAAGGGACAGATGCCTGGTGGTCAGGGTCAGATGGGATCAGGTCAGGGGATGCCGGGGAAAGGTATGCCGGGTGGTCCGGGAAAACGTGATGATTCGATGAAAATTGTTTGGGTGAAAAATCAGAATAAAGTATCCCCGAAAATGGTAAAAGTTGGAGAAACCGATGAGATAAATTATGAGGTTTTGTCTGGTGTTGAAGAAGGTGATGAGATTATCGTTTCGGTAAGCATGCCTCAGATGGAAATGCCACAATCCCCAATGGGAAGAAGTCCGTTTATGCCATCACGTCCGCCAAGAAGATAGATCATGGGAAAGAAAATAATTGAAGTAAGTGAGCTGAAGAAGGATTTTCACGTAGGGGAGATCACCGTACACGCCCTGAGAGGAATCAATCTTGAAATAGAGGAAGGAGAGTTTGTAGCGATCATGGGTACTTCAGGATCCGGAAAATCGACTATGCTGAATATACTTGGCTGTCTGGATAAACCTACCAGCGGTTCGTATATCCTGGACGGAGTCGATATGAGCCAACTAAATAAAAATGAACTGGCAGGTTTGCGAAACAGTAAATTAGGATTTGTTTTTCAATCCTATAACCTGCTGGCCAGAACAACAGCCCTTGAAAATGTTGAATTACCCCTGTATTACAACAGTAAGGTAAAAGCTAAAGAACGGAAAGAAAGAGCCATTGAAGCTTTGATAGCTGTAGGTCTTGAAGACAGGATGCATCATATGCCGAATCAGATGTCCGGGGGACAGCAACAGCGAGTCGCCATTGCCAGATCATTGGTAAATGATCCGAGGGTGATCCTGGCAGATGAGGCTACCGGGAACCTTGATACCCGTACCTCCTATGAGTTGATGGCATTGTTTCAGGACCTGAATGATCAGGGTAAAACAATCATATTTGTAACCCATGAACCGGATATCGCCCGTTTCATGAAACGAAGTGTGATTTTTAAGGATGGTCATACGATTAGGAAAGAGCCTATTACGAACAGGTTGAGTGCAAGAGAGCTGCTGCAGGCGATGCCGGTGGAGCCTGATATTATCTAAAAAAAGCAAGTAATGAATTATATCAATATTATAAGAATTGCGATCCATGCGTTGAAGCGAAATAAGTTCAGAGCTTTTCTGACTATGTTGGGGATCATTATCGGTGTGGCTTCAGTAATTGCCATGCTTGCAATAGGCCAGGGATCAAAAAAAAGTATCCAGGATGAAATGTCATCCATGGGTACCAATATGATCTTTATCATGCCCGGAGGAGGTGACCGACGCGGACCGGTTCGTATGAGCCGAAGTGAAATGCAATCCATGAAACTCGAGGATGTGGAAGCCATACGGAAAAATTGTAGCGCTGTAGCTGCAGTCTCTCCGGTGGTAAACTCAAGCGGACAGGTGGTAAAAGGGAATAACAACTCCCCAACAAGTCTGTACGGTGTTAACAACGAGTATCTGGGTATAAGGAAATATGAAATAGCTTCAGGAAGAAATTTCACAGCTCGTGAGATAAAATCATTTGCCAAAGTATGTATTATTGGTCAGACAGTTATAGAAAATCTTTTTCCTGGAGGAGAAAGTCCAATCGGACAAACGATACGTTTTGGAAATATTCCGTTGAAAGTGATAGGTATTCTCGAAGCAAAGGGAGAAAACGGAATGGGACAGGATCAGGATGATATCATCTTTGCACCCTATACCACCGTACAAAAAAGAATACTTTCGATCACACATATACAAAATATTTTTGCTTCAGCAGTCTCAGAAGAATTGAATTCCGAGGCTATAGAACAAATAGAGGAGACCTTGCGTATCACACATAAAATAAAATCATCTAGTCCGGATGATTTTAGTGTCCGTTCGCAATCTGAGATGGTGCAAACGTTTACTTCTATAAGCGACACCATGACTGTCTTGCTTGGTGCAATAGCCGGGATATCCTTGCTTGTCGGGGGTATAGGCATCATGAACATCATGTATGTATCGGTAACTGAACGGACACGTGAGATAGGTTTACGTCTGTCTGTTGGAGCACGTGAAAAGGATATTCTTACCCAGTTTCTGATCGAATCAATACTTCTGAGTGTAATGGGAGGATTGATCGGTATTGTTTTGGGCATCTTAACCTCAAATCTGGTAGCTTCAATAATGAGCTATCCGGTGGTGATATCTGTTACGTCGATCGTTTTTTCTTTTCTTGTTTGTTCTGCCATAGGTATTTTCTTTGGATGGTATCCGGCACGTAAAGCATCCGGTCTTAATCCGATCGATGCCCTTAGGTATGAATAGATCCGGGAATTGCAAAGCGCACAGGGCATAGAGCAAAGCATAAAAAAGGTAAAAAAACAACTCTTCCAAGGTTAATGGGCTTTGGAAAAGTTGTTTTTTTTATCAGGGACTATACCTACGGATCATTCTGTAAATATGGGGGGGATAAATTGTTTCACTAAAGAAAATAATCGTGTGGC
>JBNKDZ010000401.1:0-12317 GCA_050288525.1 Cyclobacteriaceae bacterium | reverse complement strand
TTTCAGTTGATTTTTTTAACCATTATGAAAATGTTTACCGCTGATTTTCGTAAATATATATACGTGTCTTTTTCAAAACAGGATGAAGCTGCTGTTCTCGGAATTACGGAAAATTTTGAACATTTTTCATGACAAACAAATTATTGAATGAAAAACGAAGTATTTAATACCTCAAAGAAAGACTTATCTCCTGAAGAAGAAAGCAGGATCCGGCAGGCATTCCAGCAGAAAGACTGGAATGAAATAAAATCTCATGACTCATGGTCCATATTCAAAGTAATGGCTGAGTTTGTAAATGGTTATGAAAAACTAGCCGCAATAGGCCCTTGCGTCTCGATTTTCGGATCTGCACGCACCGAACAAGACAATAAATACTATAAAATGGCTGAAACCATTGCTTCAAGCCTGGTAGAACAGGGATATGGTATTATCTCCGGGGGCGGGCCGGGAATAATGGAAGCTGCCAACAAAGGCGCTAAAAAAGCAGGCGGAAAATCTGTAGGATTAAATATTATCCTCCCTTTCGAGCAAGGGCACAACATTTATATTGATCCGGATAAACTTATTACGTTCGATTACTTCTTTGTTCGAAAGGTTATGTTCGTGCGCTTCTCACAAGGTTTTATCGGTATGCCTGGTGGTTTTGGCACTATGGACGAGATCTTTGAGGCTCTTACGCTGATCCAGACGAAAAAAATCGGAAAGTTCCCGATCGTATTAGTTGGAAAAGACTTCTGGTCAGGGCTGGTACAATGGCTGGAAAAGACTGTTTTTAAAGTGGAAAACAATATCAATAAAAGCGATTTCAAATTGTTTCATGTCGTTGATGATCCACAGGAAGCAGTTGACATAATTGACGAATTCTATTCAAACTTCCTTTTATCACCAAACTTCTGATTTGGCAAAAACGCTGTCTTACATATCGTTTGTACTGGTTCTCATAATCGTGTCATATCTCATATATCGCGATTTTGTTGCACCTGACGTTCCTCAAACGGAGCCTGTAGTTCATGAAGTAGCATTGAACTATGGCGTCCCCGAACTCGAAATTCCGGATACAGTAATGTTTGCTGGCGAAAGGGTGCCCATTGAGATCGCAGATGTCAGAGAACGTCTGGACAGAGAACTCCATGTCAATACGTTCTGGCATTCCAACACCATTTTCCTGTTGAAACGAGGATACCGCTGGTTGCCCCAAATAGATTCCCAACTGATAAGCCTCGGTGTTCCAACCGACCTTAAATATATTGCGGTAATTGAAAGTGACCTGAAAAACAAGGTTTCACCAATGAAAGCTGTCGGCTTCTGGCAAATTCTTAAAGGAACTGCCCGCGATTACAGGATGGAAGTAAACTCCGAAGTTGATGAACGTTATGACCCGATTAAGTCAACCGTAGTTGCAGGCAAATATTTAAAAAAAGCTCATGACAAATTTGGCAACTGGGCCAGCGCTGTCGCCTCATACAATATTGGCATGACAGGCTTGCAACGTCTGTTACGAAAACAAAGTGTTACATCCTACTATGATCTTTTGGTTGGAGAAGAAACTTCCAGGTATGTCTTTCGTGCTATTGCAATAAAAATTATTTTTGAAAATCCGGAAAAATATGGGTTTGACCTTTCTGAAGAACAATTATATTCAAAAGAAAAAGTCAGGTATGTTGAAGTATCTTCGTCCATAAAAGATCTTAAGGATTGGGCTTTTGAACAAGGTATTAATTATAAATTACTGAAACGTCACAATCCCTGGTTGAGGAATAACAGCCTGACAATACGAAACGGGAAAAAATATCGTATCGCTATTCCGTTAAATGAACCTTTGGAGGTTATTGATAATTAATGTTTAATCACGCTGGGTAAAAATCTTTTACAAAAGAGTATGGATCAGAATTTTATTGGTGATATCACCGGATATGAGAATATTGAGGTATATGGTGCCCGGGAGCATAATTTGAAAGATATTGATATCAATATCCCGCGAAATAAACTGGTGGTCATTACCGGCATCAGCGGTAGTGGTAAATCATCACTGGCCTTTGACACCATCTATGCTGAAGGTCAGCGAAGGTATATGGAAAGCTTCAGTGCTTATGCCCGTTCTTTTATCGGCAATATGGAACGTCCGGATGTAGATAAAATCGAAGGCCTGAGTCCGGTTATTTCTATCGAACAAAAAACCATATCCCGAAATCCCCGATCAACCGTCGGTACCGTAACAGAGATCTACGATTTTCTCCGGTTGCTTTTTGCAAGGGCTGGCGAAGCATTCTCGTATCTCTCCGGCAAAAAAATGATCCGTCAGTCAGAAGATCAGATCATTTTACATATTCTCCAACATTTTCAGGATAAACGGATCTCCATACTTGCACCTGTCGTAAAAGGCCGAAAAGGGCATTACCGGGAGTTGTTCCAGCAAATACGAAAATCCGGCTATTCCAAAGTCAGGATTGACGGACATATCCAGGATCTGATGCCTAAAATGCAGGTCGACCGGTACAAAACACATGATATTGAAATCGTGATAGACCGTGTCCAGGTTCTGGATGGTGAGAAATTCCGGATCAGCCAATCGGTAAAAAATGCCTTAAAACAGGCTAATGGCGTTATAATGATATTGGATGATACAGGCAAAGCACATCACCTCTCACAACATCTGATGGACCCTGAGACAGGTCTGGCATACGATGATCCTGCTCCAAACACGTTTTCATTTAACTCTCCCTATGGTGCATGCCCCGAATGTCAGGGGCTTGGAACGATCGAGAAGATCACCAAAGAATCTGTGATCCCGGATCCAGAACTCAGCATCAGCCGTGGAGGCATTCTCCCCCTGGGACCTTACAGGGAAATCTGGATCTTTAAAAAAATCCAGGCTATCCTGAAACGTTATAATGTCGACCTCTCCACGCCTATTAAAAACATTCCGGAAGAAGTACTTAATATTCTTCTTTATGGCGATAAGGAGCCTGTGTCTGTATCATCCGTTAAATACCCGGGCACCGATTGGAATACTACATTCGAAGGTATTATCCACTTTCTGGATAAACAAAAAGATGGAGGATCCGAAAAAATTCAAAACTGGATCAAAGACTTTACCATCATCAAGAAATGTCCGGAATGTAATGGGACCAGACTAAAGAAGGAATCGCTGAACTTTCTGATTGACGATAAAAATATTGCTGAACTTTCTGCTCTGGATATTAAAAAACTTTGGGATTGGTTTGAAAATCTTGAAGAACGATTGTCTGAAAAACAAGTCAAAATTGCTTCGGAAATATTAAAAGAGATCAGGAAAAGGATCCGTTTTCTGTTGGAAGTGGGATTAAACTATCTGCATCTAAACAGGCCTCTTCGAACGTTGTCAGGTGGAGAAGCACAACGTATTCGTCTGGCAACCCAAATAGGCACTCAACTCGTTGGTGTTTTGTACATTCTGGATGAACCCAGTATCGGATTGCATCAGAGAGATAATACAAAACTTATTAAAGCCCTGCAGGACCTGCGCGATCTTGGGAATTCGGTCATTGTTGTTGAACATGATAAAGACATGATGCTTGCGTCAGATTATATTCTGGATATCGGTCCGGGACCAGGCATCCATGGAGGTCATATTGTTGCAAAAGGAGATCCGGGATCATTCCTGAAGCAAAAAAGTCTTACTGCGGATTTTCTTAGTGGAGTACAAAAAATTTCTTTTCCACAAAAACGTCGAAAGCCTAACGGAAAATCAATAAAAATATCCGGGGTACGTGGTAATAATCTGAAAACACTGGAAGTTGAATTTCCATTGGGTGTGATGATCTGTGTAACCGGTGTCTCAGGAAGCGGCAAATCAACCCTTATCCACGACACCCTTTATCCTATTCTCAGTCAGCATTTTTACAATTCAAAAAAGGATCCCCTGGAATACAAGAGCATAGACGGGATTAAGTACATTGACAAAATCATAGAAGTGGATCAATCACCCATCGGACGTACACCAAGGTCAAATCCGGCCACCTATACAGGTGTTTTCTCCGAGATCAGGTCCCTTTTCGCAAATCTTCCCGAAGCAAAGATCCGTGGATACAAACCCGGAAGATTCTCATTTAATGTAAAAGGCGGGAGGTGTGAAACCTGTGAAGGAGCAGGTTTAAAACTTGTCGAAATGGATTTTCTGCCAAATGTTCATGTTCCGTGTGAGACATGTAAAGGCAAACGATACAACCGCGAAACACTTGAAGTCCGGTTTAAAGGCAAATCCATATCGGATGTGCTGGAGATGACCGTCGAACAAGCTGTGGAGTTTTTTGAAAAACAACCAAAAATATTCCGGAAACTTAAGGTCCTTTATGATGTCGGATTGACCTATATTACCCTTGGACAACATGCCACTACCCTTTCCGGAGGAGAAGCACAACGGGTAAAATTAGCTACCGAACTTTCCAAAAAGGATACCGGCAAAACATTCTATATTCTGGACGAACCAACCACAGGTTTACACTTTCAGGATATTCAGCATCTTCTTGATATCTTAAACATTCTTGTTGACAAAGGAAATACTGTCCTAATTATTGAACATAACCTTGATGTAATTAAAATGGCTGACCATATAATTGATCTTGGTCCTGAAGGAGGTGAAGACGGTGGGAAAATCGTGTGTTTTGGAAGCCCTGAAGAGATCATAAAGAATCCGGACAGCTATACAGGTAAATATCTGGCAAAAGAACTCTAAAAAGAAAGTGCTGCCCTAAGACAGCACTCGTTGAAACCAAAAACTTATAGCTTACAACCTAACAACCATGAACCAATTATTAACCAAATTAATAATTCATTTATAGCTGAAAAAGTTCCCCTAATTTTTAGATTCATTCGTTCCATCCCACAAATAATAATTGATATTGTGAATGACTGTCAGAAATTCACAATTACGAATTTCAGGCTTTACGATTTTGGATTCACATATTTCATTTATGGTTTCTTCAGAGGCCTCCTGAACAACTTCCCCTTTTGAATTAATAATTACGACTTTACAATCATCATTTACAATTCCGGATAATTCGCTTTCCGAATTATCAAGCACCTTCTCTAATAGTTCGTTGTATTCACGTGTCTGCTTGGCTTTCTTCTCCTCATTATCACCTGCTTTTAAATCAGATACAAATAGCGAGATTATAAAAAGGGAAACAATAATTGTTCGAATTTGCTTCATAACATTTTTTGGATTAAGTATAATATTTGGTACATACCCTTATTATACTTTTACAACAAAATTATATTTTGGGTTACATGTATTTACGTTTATATTTTCTCTATTTCGTACTAATTATTACATCATTCATATATTTTTATTAACATTAAAACAACAGGTCAAAACAGTGACGTTTTAATGAATTATTCCCCCTTTTATACGATTATGTATCCATTGATATAATTAAATTCAATAATTAGTATCCATTTGTATAAATTTGAGGTTTACATACCATATGTGTACATAAATCTTTGAGCAGGACAAGGATATATTGGTCTTTACAAATTTCGGGATGGTCTTTTTTTGCCTTTCTGATCATTATTCTTTCCTTACTTTTTGCAGGAACAATCGACCTCAACAAAATACTATATGCCCTTATTATTTCATGCTGGTATCTATTAAGCAGTCATATTTTCAGAAATCTTATCCGCAAATGGAAATGGCTTGAACTTCGGATTGCGAAAACAATACCTCTGACACTATTTACTGCTTTCATCCTGAGCATTTCAAACTATTTCATTCACATACTCTCAGCATACGAGCTCAACATGCTTGATTATCCAACAGATTTTGAGCTATATGTTATCATTACCTATATATTCGGTGCTATGGTATTCTATCTCTTATGGGCTTTGATATACTATATTTACCACTACATCGAACGATACAATTACACCTTAAAATTTGAAGCTCTTAAAAATGAGATTGAGCTTAATAAACTAAAATCCCAATTGAATCCCCATTTTATTTTTAATGCACTGAACAGTATAAGGGCTCTTGTAGATGAAAATCCGGATAAGTCAAAGACAGCCATCACCCAACTCTCAAGTATCCTGAGAAATTCTCTTATCCTAAATAAACAGGAATTGACGACCTTTAATGAAGAATTGAATGCGGTAAAAGATTATCTTGCACTTGAAACGATCCGGTTTGAAGAACGCCTTCAAACAGTTATTGAGATCGATCCAAGATCCCTCAATTATAAAATTCCTCCGTTAATGCTACAAACACTCGTCGAAAATGGAATCAAACATGGAATATCACATCTGAAGGAAGGGGGTACCATAAAAATAAAAACTGAAATTATAAATTCGGATCTGTATATTAAAATATGGAACAACGGACATCTTGAACTAAAAAATATTGAAAACCCAAAAGGATTTGGGATAGAAAATACAAAACAAAGACTTAAATTGTTATTCAATGATAATGCCACATTCACCATTTCGAATGAATCTGAAAATATGGTACTAACAGAAATCAAAATACCTCAGGTAATCCAGAAATAATAAATATCGATATATGAAAGCTTTAATTGTTGATGATGAACGACTTGCCCGAAAAGAACTTTCTAACTTACTGTCAGAATATCCTGAAATTGAAATCATTGGAGAGGCTGTAAATGCAGATGATGCGATAGAAAAGATTAATCAGCAGATTCCTGAAATCATATTCCTGGATATTCAGATGCCTGGAAAAAACGGATTTGAATTGCTTGAAGAACTGGATTATGTTCCTAAAGTGATCTTTACAACCGCATACGACGAATATGCACTTAAGGCTTTTGAAGTTAGTGCGCTTGACTATCTGTTAAAACCCATTCGGAAAGAACGTTTACAGGAATGCATATCGAAACTTTTTAGAGAACAAACAGAGAAATCAGAGGAAATTATCAAACCAGCCAATATCGAAGAGCATAAACTTGGATTAAATGATCAGGTATTTGTGAAAGATGGCGACAAATGCTGGTTTGTAAGACTTTCAAACATCAGGCTTTTTGAATCTGACGGGAATTATATAAAAGTGTATTTTGAAAATTTCAAGCCCATGATCCACAAATCCCTGAATGCCCTGGATAAAAAACTTGATGACAGAGCCTTTTTCAGAGCCAGCCGAAAGCATATCATCAACTTAAGCTGGGTTGAAAGTATTGAATCGTGGTTTAACGGTGGATTACTCGTGAAATTAAAAGGGGGAGAAAAAGTAGAAGTAAGCCGTAGACAAGCATCAAAATTTAAGGATATGATGAGTTTATAAAATCAATAAAACGATTAACGTTTTACCATTTCAATCAATTCATTTTCTATTTCCCAGTCTTTGGCAAGCTTTAACATGGCGGTAGCTTCCATTTCTGTGATATAACCTTTTTGGTTATTTGCTTTCCAAACCATATCCAGATATCCAAGTCGCTTTTCTTTGTCAAGACGCCCAATTACTTTATTCAGATATTCCCGTGCGCGTTCAAAGGCCGAAATATAGTCATTGGCAATAAATTCATTTGCCCATTTTAATTCTTCCTCTGCATTATATTTCCGTGCGGTTTCATCGAGGATAAGTTGCTCATCCTCGTCCAAACCGTGGTAATGGAATATCACCGATTTTAATAATAGAAAGGCTTTTTTTTCCTCACTTGTCATCTGGACAATTGTTTGTCTTTACAAATATAAAATAAATTGGATTTTATAAATCATTTTATAAAAACTTCTTCTACAATCAAATAATATTTTTTTATTTCTGAAGCAATTTTATATTCTGATATAATTTAAAAATATTATTTAGTCTTTTCTAATCAAATTTTTATGTCATAAAAAAACATAAAACAAAAAAAAGGAGCCTTTTGAGCTCCTTTTCAAATTCTTTATACTTATTAATATTCCCAAAGATTATGTTCATATTCAATCAGCTTATATTCTTCTTCCTGTGATTTGTATAAAGCTGCTTTTTGACTTGGTACCAAATCCTGAATCCAGTCATTTCTTGGATTTGAAACTCGAACAACACGAGCGCTAAAGAGTCGCAACAAAAACGCATCAGCCATATTTCTATGATGTGCTGTATTTTGTCTGTTATACCAGATTGCCCGATCAGGCATACTTCTGAATAACTGCTCAAGGTCCTTGAATTTAAATACTCCAACAGTTTTTTCAATTCCGGTAGCAACTTCAGTGGCAGGAATGATCACCTCTATGGATTGGATATCGTAATACAATCTGGATCTGACTTTGTCGAAGATCATATCCTCCTTAATGCGGACGATATTCAATTGGGTTGCATCATAATACTGATCACCCACTACTTCTTCCTGGCCTCCCCAAGCATCATCTCCTCCTCCGCCCCAACCGGAATCATCACCAAATCCTTCTGTTGCTCCAAAATCATCGTCATCATCCGTCGGAAGTTTCAGATTCTCCAGGAACTTTTCTTTGGACATTCTTTTATTTAAGGAATCATCTTCATACGGATACAAAATTCCATCTTTAACCGCATTTATTATGATTCTTGTCATTTCATTACTTGTTGAGAAAAACGGTTGATTTTGTTTTTCTTTTAAGTCCATACGACGCCAGACAGTTCTTTTAAACATCTGATTACTGTATGGAATAGGATATACTGAATTCTCATTATAACCCAGACTCTCTTCCTGAGCCATGAGTGATGAAGGAACACAGAAAATCCCTGTTAATAATACTAGCAATGAAACACCTGTTAACACCTTTTTCATAACGTATGGTTTTATTTACTATTCTGAGGTAATAGGAATCTGTTTAACGGTTGATCCTACACCAATTTTTACTACTTCAGTCTGATCTCTGAAGTTCATTCTCTGAACTTCTTTAACTTCAATCACGATCCTGTCACCTGATCTTGCTTTAGAAACAAAGGATGCAAGGTTGGCAGTTCTTCCTGAAAGTTTCTTTTGTTCGATCGGACGTGGTCCCCTTGCAAGGGTCACTTCCCATTGAGTAACTCTGTACCTGGCGTCTTTCGGCAAAAATTGAGCGAAATCTTCATCAGGAACAGCATCCAGTGTAATTTCTCTCGGAACTTTGTCAACACCTCTTTTCTCATCAACGATTTTTCCACCGCTTTTAAGAACGATATCCGGCTTTGGTATTTGTCTTACTCTGAACTTCTGATCTCCGATATAAGCGTCACCGCTATATACTTTGAGGGTAACATTCGGAGAAGTAGGAACAATAGTTACTTTTCCGCCTTTTCCGCCAATAGAACTTCCTCCCTGTACTGAAAATCTTGGATTATAAGCCGCTCCTAAAGCAGGAACCTGAACATCAAGCGCATTCCCGCAATTTCGGTATAATGCCTGTACTGATGCTGATTGTATCTGAATAACAGGACGAGCAACCACATAATCAATCTGTTCTTTAAATGTTTGATCACCAATAGTGATTTCTGCATTAAAGGATTTCTTTTGTTGTCCGTTAGCATCGTATTTATCAGCACGAGCAGTAAATTCTACTTTTCCAAATCCTTCAGCATCTACGGGTATAGAACTACCATTCATTTTCATAGAAGGTATCAAACCTGTTGCCGAAGCAGATATAAACATTTTTGCTTTATATTTTGCTCCGGCTGCGACAACCTGAGATTCAGGAAGTACCATTGGAACAATTTTGTCAAAAGGAATATCCTCAGCTCCTACTTGTTTGCTAAGTCTTTCCAACGCTATTTGCTCGTAATTCAGTATTCGACCTTCCAATTGGCTTAACGATGCAAGACCTCCTGCAGTTGGAACACTTTCGAACATCAATTCTGCAAAGTTTTTTGTCCTCTGATTTGGAATTTTACTCCAATACGGATCTTCTTTTGCATCAAGAGCTATATACGGAAATGATTCTTTATCACCGGTTTCTTTTGCCAGAAAATCAGAGTAGGCATTAAACTTTTGCTGAAGTTCTTTTCCTCTTTTTCCTTTTTGATCAACTATCATCAGTGTAGCGATCTTATCCATATCGCGAGCTCCGACAAGTTTATTATCTTCATCCAGACCACCGGTATATTCTACAATTTCTCTTTTGATCTGATCGGCATAATCGATCAGTTTTGCAGTCTCATTACGTACATTCTGGGCTTTTTTCAATACAGCCATATCCTGAGCCCGGTTTCCCTTCTCTTCAACAGCGGCTGCAATCCCTTGTACTACTTTTGTGCTTCTTTTGCTGTTATCAACGATTTGATTTTCCAGTGTCTGGTTAATCAATTGAAAACGCTCAAGTACAGCAGAGTCCACATTCAGCGCAAGCATGGATGTAAGTACCAGGTACATCATCCCGATCATTTTTTGTCTTGGGGTTTCCTTTGGTGCCATAATTCTTTCTTTTTAAATGCTAAATTATGCTTGTCCGCCCTTCATGGCATTGATCATACCACCATAAATATTATTCAATTTCGACAGATTAGTTGTAAGCTTATTAATCTCTCCTTTAAATACTTCTGCATCTTCAGTGGCTTTTGCCATGCTGTCCAAAGACTTAGTGAGGTTTGAATAGAATTTATTCATGGCTTTAACATGCTGGTTGGCATCCTGAAGTTCCATTTCATAAACTGAGTTAAGAGCTCCGAGGTTTTTGGTAACCAATTGCACTTGTGAATGGTATTCTTTTGCATCGTTTGTTGCTTTGCTCATTTCCTGAGTAGCATTTTTGGATACAGTGGCCATTTCAACCATAGATCCTACGCTTTCGGAATACGATTTATTCATTTTATTGATATTGGCAGCTGCTCCTTTTACTTCCTCAGCATATTGAGAAGTAGCAACAGCAGCATCGCTCATTTTTCCTAATTTATGAGTTGTTTCTGCCAGGCTTCGCATACCACGTCCGAGGCTATCAACCAGTTCAGGGCCGATTTTTGCACTTTCAAGCATAGTATCGAGTTTTTTAGATACAGATTCCTGAGGTTTTTTTGGGCCTCTTGAACCCATAGGTCCTGAATAATCTTCTGCTAATTCAGGATACACTTTCGTCCAGTCTGGTTCCGGATGTTTTGGTTCGAAGGCACTTAAAAAGAATATAACTGCCTCAGTGGTAAGACCAATACCCAACATTAAACCTGCACCAGAAAAGTGAAGTAATTTAAACATAGCTCCCATGATAACAATTGCAGCACCAATACCATAGATTTTTGGCATTATTGAGCTATAAAATAATTCATTAAATCCGCCCTTTTTACTCATTTTTGTTATATTTTAAGTTTAAAGAATTGCTTAATAGTTTTGTATAATATTTTAGAATTCGGATCCGGTTGACCGGCCAAGATATGTCAAAGCACATCTGAATCCGATATAGGCTTTTGTGGAGTCTTTATTTTGCCATGATCGTGTTCCTGTTTCCAGGAAGAAGGCAACATCTTTCCATGAACCTCCCCTGATTACTTTTTTGGGTTCGCTTTCATCCCAGTAAGTTGGGTTTAAGTCCCATACGAGGGGGTATGATGCGGGATGATAGGCATCTTCACACCATTCGGAAACGTTTCCTGCCATATCAAACAGGCCGTAGTCATTTGAGAAGAATGAATATACCGGAGCGGTATATGCATATCCGTCGTCATAATAGTTACCCCGACCAGGTTTGAAATTTGCCAGCATACAACCTTTGGCGTTTCGAATATATGGGTTACCCCATGGATACTTAGCCATATCCCTTCCGCCTCTTGCTGCATACTCCCATTCTGCTTCAGAAGGAAGTCTGAAGTTTGGCATTGGCCACTCGCCGATACTTGCTCTAAAGTCGTTGAGATAGGCAGTACGCCATTTACAGAAGTATTTTGCTGCTTCCCAATCCACACCTACAACCGGATAGTTATCAAATGCAGGATGTGAATAGTAATATACCATCAGGGGATCTCCCATATGGTGAGCGAAATCCTTAACCCAAACAGTCGTATCGGGATACAATTCATTCATCACAAATTCCTCACCCAGAATACTGAGGGAGTCCATCATGATACCTTCCATGAATTGTCTGTACTCATTGTTGGTGATTTCGGAATCATCCATAAAAAATGCACCGATGGTCACTTGCTTGTTAAAGCTTATCTGTGTTGCGGCGATATCTTCATCAGCCTGTCCCATGTGAAAAGTTCCGGCAGGAATGGGTACCATACCATATGGAATTATCATACCAGTCCATTCACGTTGTGGTACACCGACTAATTCTCCATTATCGCCTCCTCGTCCTCCTAATAAACCACATGACTGATTTAAAACTGCCAGGATTAGCAATAGGAATGCATGTTTACCAATAACAATTATTTTACTCATAACACCTTGTTTAAACCAAAAATTACG
>JBNKDZ010000400.1:0-3697 GCA_050288525.1 Cyclobacteriaceae bacterium | reverse complement strand
ATTCCCACAAGGTATTGACGTTTTGTTATAAATACCTATATTTGTTTGTCATTTTTATAAGATATTTTTGAATTAAAGTCAGAAAACAGCCTTAATTTATTACAACCAATAAATTTTTAAACTATGGCATTTGGATACGATGCTCCAACAATTATACCAGAAGATAATCCTGATAAGTTCATTAACATAACCATAAGCGTTTTCTTTGATGGTACTCAGAACAACCGTAAGAACACTGAGGCCCGGTTAGAATTTGAAAAAGGCAAAGCCGGAGAGGATTTTGACAAAACGAAAGCCAGAACTTATAAGGATATAGGGAATAAAAAGGATGACAGTTATGAAAACGACTATTCCAATGTGGCAAGACTTTTCAAGTATTATGACAAAAAAGAATCGGATGCCACGAATCCGGTCAGTTGTGTATATGTTGAAGGAGTAGGCACTATTAAATATGAAAAAGATGAAATAATTTCTGTAGCCACAGGAAAAGACCTTTTTTATGATCAAAGGGGTATTAAGGCTAAATTGGCTAATGGATGGAGGGACGTAAATAAAACTATAGGAATACTTAATCCCGATAAAAAAAGGATTAAAACTCTTACAATCGACGTTTTTGGATTCAGTCGTGGAGCAGCAACAGCCCGGAGCTTTATCCATGAAATTACCAAAGAAGCGAAGCCCGGTTATATGAAGACAGAAAATATGGTAATTCAGGAGGTTCCTCCACAACCGGCATATGGAGAGATTGGCGCATATCTTAAAAGAGAGAGGATAAAAATCGATAATCTTATAGTGCGTTTTGCCGGACTTTTTGATTCGGTATCTTCATATGGTTTAATCTCAAAAGAAAATGATATGGCTCAGCTTAACCTGGATGCCGTTCAGAAAGCAAGATACATTTTACATCTGACTGCAGAAGATGAACACCGGGTGAATTTCCCTTTGATAAAGATCCAGAGTGACGGTAAACGTAAAAAGGAATTCTCCCTGCCGGGAGTACACAGCGATATCGGGGGTTGCTATGTCGATAATTCCAGGGAAGAGGTGACCATCCTGTTGGATAATGGGCCTGAAAAGAAAATTACCGATGAACAAAAGCGGATATCCCTGGATGGCTGGTATACAAATGACGGAAATTCAAAATTGGAGTTAAACACTCTGGGTGTTCTGGAAAGGCTTAAACAAACTGCCTATTATGCCAAAATTTTGGACCTTGAAACCCTGAATTGGATAAAATATGAATTGTTACTTTCAAGAGATCATGTAAGTAATAAATACAGTTATATTCCTTTACATATTATGTGCGATTATGCAATGGGGAAATATATTAATGTTAAGTTTCTGGAGAGTGATGTCAAAAAAGAGTTTGAAATCCCGACAGAGGATAAATTTAAGGAATTAAACAAACTAAAAGATATCCTTTATGATTATGTTTTAAATAATGGCAGGAAATTACACAACTATTCAAGTGATCATCTGATTCGATTAATTAAAGCAACCAGGAATCCTTCAACTGATATAATAAATACCAGTGATAACCTGGATGCAATTGATCCTGACAATACAACAAGATTAAAGATGTGGAAAGAGAACGAAGAAATTTCACTTGAACCAAAAGACTATCCGGATAATCCTGAGTTGCAGAAGATGCTGGAAGATTTTAAATTATTAAAGGAGATCCGGTATAAATACTTACATTGGTCTGCAGATTATGGAAAGAAAGGCATGGCTCCACGGATAAAATCGGGCCGAAGACTCAGGAATTACTTTCCAAAAGCCTAATGATATGGAAAAGACGATAATATTAATTTTAATAATCCTGCTAGCTGGTTTTCTGGCCTGTAAAAACAAAAATAAAATGAGAAAATACGAATGGTCTGCCGGATTGTGTGGTTCAAACAATTACCCTATGAGAGTTTACCAGGGAGATTTTTATGATGATAATGACTGGGCTCCCATGACTTCCGGCGGGATCCTGGAAGATGCCTGGGGTACAAACGGGATGAATATGGGATATGCGAATATTATACCCAACAGGTTTAAGATCACATACCTGTCTTTTGCAGAAAATAAATTTTATACCGGTGATTTCAAACTACCTGCCGATACCATTAAGGCGTTATTTGAGGAAGGATTTCGTAATCCGGTAACAAAAGCAAAAGCAACCTATGAACATATAATTGTTGGTCTGGCGCCCGGAGGGTGTATAGTAGTATGGATGATGGGAGAAGGATATCAGGTTGAAATTGGCAGATACCAGGCCGTAGAAACAGAAGTGGATTGGAAGTTATTTAATCCCAATGGTGAACAGAATAGAGAGGTATATGTAAAGGATATTTTATCCCGACGCCCTCATACCTTGAAGATCATGGAGGAAAATAGAATAGATTACGAAATCTGGGATACTTATCGAATACGATATAACTGGAAGCCCAGAATTATTTTACCGGAAAGATATGTTTTGGATTATTGTTTTTTATACATGTACAATGCCGAAAGGGAACGTCTTTTTGATTCATTGCTGATTGAAAATAAATTCAAAAAAAGAGCAGTTCCTGAACGGATCAGTTTTCAGTGGTATGACAAAAACGGTACACGTTTCGGATCGGAAAACAGATTTAATGAAGAAGAGATCATTCAAGCTTACAAGGAATTGTACGGAGACGATCCCGATCAGGAATGTGAACTGGTAATCAGGGTCGATGAAAACGACTACAATAATCTTTCTATATTTTTAAGAGGAAAGACTGAAGAAATTGAGATCCGGGACCGAAGTTATTCCGGAAGTTATGAAATGGATTAAAATTTCAACTCTGATTAATAAAACACAGGAAAAAACCATATCCATTTCATCCCAAAGCAGGATTTTCTGATCCTCTATTATTCCGCATCTTTAATCCGTTGCAGCGCCAGGACGTAGGCTTTTTCGTAAAATTTGATCAGTGAATTCCAGTCAAAATTGGTGGAAACGGCCTCAGCTTTGTTCCTGAGTTCAACACGATCCCGACGGTTTTTCTTAACGAACTGAAGCAGTTTTTCTGCCAGTTGTTGGGCCGACTGATCAAAGGTGCTGTTGATCTTGTCAATTACAATGATCCCTTTTTCTTCCGGATTCTGAATATAATTTTCAACAAAATCACCAAAACCCGAGAGGTTGCTGGTGACAGCCGGTACACCGCGGGCAATACTTTCAAGAGGTGTATACCCCCAGGGTTCGTAATAGCTGGGGAAGATACCGAGGTTACAACCGCGTACAAACTGATCGTACTCGATTCCCCACAATGGGTTTGTGGGCACGATAAAATCAGGATGATAAATAACTTTTACGCGATCGTGTTTATTATTAACGAGGTTAGCACTACGTAGAAATATCAATATCGGATCGTCCGTATCATTCACCAGATTATGGGTAACAATGCTTGGAAGGGCGTCACTTTTCCATGATTGCAAGGTTCTCCGGAACCGTAGTTTCCAGTAGTCATCCACAAGTTCATTCAATTGGGGCAATTTATTATCTCCGATGCCGGCAGCTTTATAAAAAAGCCTGTTCCCGACCTGTTTTTCGATCGCCGTACAGGTTTGCCGGAGCTCTTCCATTACAGCTTTTGACTGTAACACATCCGGATTGATGGAATGATAGGGCTGACGGGTTATGAAAAACATTACTACAGTCTTGTTGATGTTTTCCTTTTGCATC
>JBNKDZ010000399.1:0-4387 GCA_050288525.1 Cyclobacteriaceae bacterium | reverse complement strand
ACTCGATTCTTTTATTCCATCCAGACCACGCACATTCAGGATTTTCAGATCGGCCATATCTTCACCAGTCAGTTTAAAGTAGGCTGTTCGTAAAGCCGCTTCCATAACGCCTCCGGAGGCTCCAAAAATCTTTCCGGCAGTACTCCGTATCCCCAAAGGTGAGTCCGCCGGTTCCGGTGTTAAATGATCCATGTCGATATGATACATTTTTATCAATGTAGCAAGCTCTCTTGTTGTCAAGACCGCATCAATATCAGCCATACCTTCCTGCATCATCTCTTCCCGTGAAGCCTCAAATTTCTTTGCCGTACATGGCATTACCGAGACCTGGAATATTTTTGAAGGATCAATATGTTCCTGTTCTGCAAAATAACTTTTTATAAGTGCTCCCATCATCTGTTGTGGTGACTTGCAGGATGATACATGTTCCAGCATATCGGGAGCAAATTGTTCGATATATTTAACCCATCCCGGGCAGCAACTGGTAAACATTGGGAGTTTACCTCCTTCCTGTATACGCTGTATCAATTCACTTGCTTCCTCCATAATAGTAAGGTCTGCTGTAAAGGAAGTGTCGAACACATATTTAAAACCGATCTGCCTCAAGGCAGCATGCATAATTCCGGCGATATCTTTGCCCGCGGGCATATCAAATGCTTCTCCAAGTGTAACAGATACAGAAGGTGCATGTTGAACAACTACGACCATTTCAGGATCGTGAAGTGCTTCCTGCACTTTTTCAACTTCTGTCTTCTCACGTAGTGCCCCGGTAGGACATACCAGGATACATTGCCCGCAATTCACACAGCTTGACACGTTCATACCTTTATCACATGCAGTACCAATATAAGCTTTGCTGCCTCTTTTCATGAAATCGATGGCAGCAACCGCCTGCACTTCTTCACACACCCGTACGCACCTGCCACACAGAATACACTTTGCAGGATCGCGAACAATGCTGTCACTTGACTGGTCAACGAAGTATGTGTTTTTCTTTCCTGTCAGCCTGCGGTCCCGGATATTCAGGTTCTCAGCAAGGCTTTGCAGTTCACAACTTTTATTCCTGTGGCAATAGAGACAGTCATCCGGATGATTTGACAGGAGCAACTCCGTAATTGTTTTTCGGGCTTCAACGACCCTTGATGAGTGTGTCTGCACCTTTATCCCTTCACTTACAGGAAAAGAACATGCAGGAATAAGATTTTTAAACCCTTCTGCTTCCACCACACACATGCGACAGGCCCCGGTCGGGAACATCCCTTTCAAATGACAAAGTGTAGGTATTTTAATACCCATTCGTTTAGTCACATCCAGTATTGTCTCACCTTTTTTTGCGGTTACAGATTTATTATTGATATAGATTTCCACAGTTTTTCTTCAATAAATTATTCAACCAGAACAGCTTCCTGTTTACACACAGTAATGCAGTTCCCACAACTAATACATTTATCCTGAATAATAATATGAGGCATCTTTTTGTTACCTACAATTGCATCTGCCGGACATTTCCTGGCACATGCCATACATCCGGAACACTTCTCAACATCAATGACATATGTTTTCATTTCCTGACATACTTTAGCAGGGCATTCCCGGTCGAAAACATGCGCTTCATATTCATCCCGGAAGTTTTCCAGAGTACTTAGTACCGGATTGGGAGCAGACTGCCCAAGGCCACACAAAGACGTGTCCCTGATCACATCCGCAAGTCGTTCAAGCATTATCACTCCTCTGAATCTGTCAAGCGCTTCGTTTTTATCCTTTGGTTTGCTCGTGATCATTTCCAGTATTTCGAGCATACGGCGGGTGCCTTCACGGCAGGGGATACATTTACCGCAGCTTTCTCTCTGTATAAAATCCATAAAGAATTTTGCTACATCCACCATGCAGGTATCCTCATCCATCACGACCAATCCTCCCGATCCCATCATGGCTCCTACAGCCCTCAGCGATTCGTAATCTATCTGGATATCCAGGTTTTTCTCGGTAATACATCCTCCTGAAGGTCCGCCAATCTGAACGGCTTTAAATTTCTTGTCATTATTAATGCCGCCTCCTATTTCAAAAATAATATCCCGGATAGACGTGCCCATTGGTATTTCTACCAGACCGGTATGTTTTATATTTCCTGACAAGGCAAAAACTTTGGTGCCTTTGGAAGATCCGGTTCCCATACTGCTGAATTTATCAGCACCATGAAGGAGTATTCCGGGCACATTGGAAAGTGTCTCAACATTATTGATCACCGTAGGCTTTCCGAACAACCCTTCGGTTGTAGGATAAGGTGGTCGTGGTCTTGGCATGCCTCGCTTTCCTTCAATGCTATGGATCAATGCCGTCTCCTCTCCACACACGAAGGCTCCTGCCCCCATTTTGATTTTAATATTCAGGCTAAAACCGCTTCCAAATATATCTTCACCAATAAAACCATAGGATTTTGCCGCTTCAATAGCTTTTTCCAGTCTTTTAATAGCAAGAGGGTATTCTGCCCGAATATATATGAACGCTTTGCTTGCCCCGATGGCATATGCCGCGATTGCGATCCCTTCAAGCAGGCGGTGCGGATCTCCTTCAATAACAGCACGATCCATAAAAGCTCCCGGATCACCCTCATCCGCGTTGCAAATAAGATACTTCTGTTCTTCGCTCATCTCCCTGGCGAGGTTCCATTTTTGTCCGGTAGGAAAACCTCCTCCCCCCCTGCCTCTTAGCCCGCTTTGTATAATCTCCCTGCAAAGCTCTTCTCTGGTCCTGGTCCGAAGAGTGTTGATCAGTGCCTGATACCCGCCATGAGCAATATACTCTCCGATATTTTCCGGGTCAATGATACCGCAATTCGGTAGCACCCATCGTTCCTGTTGACTGAAAAACGGCACTTCCTTCATCATTGGCACATCTTCCCAAACAGTATTTTCCCCGGTTCTGATCTGAAAAAGGGGCTTGTAGGTAAAATCTTTTTGTCCGAAAACCTCACTGAGAATCGTTTCAACTTTTTCCGATGTTGCCTCTCCGAAACACAGTCTTGCTCTGCCGGGAAGCTGAATATCCAGAAGCGGTTCCATGGCACAATAGCCGATACAACCTGTTTCAACCACATCTGCATCAATCCGGTGATTTTCAAGCCAGGAACGAACTCCTTTGAGCGATTGAGCTGCACCTGCTCCCAATCCACAGGTTCCTGCGCCTATAAATATTACAGGTTTTGATATCTGCAATCTTTTTAAGGTATTTAGTTCTTCTCGCAGGTCCTCTTCAAGATTTAAATTTTTTTGCAATAATCCCTGAACCAGATTATTGTAGGTTAATTCACTATCCATGCTGCTTATTCCTTTTCGCGGTAGGTATTGATGATTTCTTTAATAGAATTCTGGCTGACTTTAGCGTAAAACTCACCGTTAATTGACACCACAGGTGCCAAACCACATGCTCCAATACATGCCACGACTTCAAGACTGAATAATCTGTCTTTAGTGGTGCTGCCTGCTTTTATCCCGATCTCCTTTTCGAGCTTTTCAAGCACAGTTGCTGAGCCAAGCACATGACATGCTGTTCCTCTGCAAAGCATTATATGATATTTCCCTTTTGGTTCAAACCTGAATTGATTGTAAAAGGTTGCCACACCGTAGATCTTGCTTGCCGGAAGTGACAGGTGTTTGCTCACTTTTACAATTGATGATTCCGATAAGTATCCATCTACTTCCTGTATCTCCTGAAGAACCGGTATGAGCTTGTCCCTCCCCGGATCCTTGTATTTCTTTAATATTTGCTCAACAGATGTTTCCATTATCTTTTTTCATTGTTAACGTATTCACACTGTGAATTGTTTCACAAAACAAAATTAATCAATAAAATATCCTTTATGAAATATTTTATGGTAAAATGTTAATAAATTATCTAATTAAGAATTATTCTGGATAACTATGAATTGCACATGCTATATGTAGAAAGCTCGTATATTTTACGTTCTATGCTCAAACTCCTTGTTAATTGCTATGACAGGAAATTTCCCGGAGGGCTTATGAAGCAGAAACTCATACCAATGACAAATTTTATTGTCTGTATCAACGCTGACAGGTATTGGGACGCTGTCATATGAATATCACAACACGCTTTGCCCTTTGCGCTACGCTCTCTCACAAAAAGAGGCGTGGCAAATCATTACCACGCCTTCTTTCTTGTTTTTCATTAGAAGTTTCCCGCAATTCATTCATTTATTTCTTCTTCAACACTTCTTCCCTTCTTATGTCTGAGAAGCAGGTTCACTTCCATCAATCCTCACTTTTATTCACATGCCCATACTTTTGACGGATCGCTCAGGTTATCAGCCCACATCGGGTTCCAACCTTCCGTAATGCTTTTGAAATCTTCATAAGCCAGTCTGATATTC
>JBNKDZ010000398.1:0-3133 GCA_050288525.1 Cyclobacteriaceae bacterium | reverse complement strand
ATAAGGAGTTTGACGCGGTATTTTTTAAAAAATTCCGTTAACGATTTTTTCAGAAGCCTTGTAAATAAACTCATTGTTCATTTTTATGCAGAATTTAATTATATCTCCTGCCCAAAAGGTAAATTTTACGGTTAAAAAAGTTAATTTTAAAGATTAATTACTATACAGGCATTTAATTTAGTAATTGTTTTTCATATTTATTTGATTCATTAAAATCTTTTGTATGCGACAATATCTTGATCTGATGCGCCATGTATTGGAAAATGGTGTAAAAAAGGATGACAGGACAGGTACAGGCATCATCAGTCTGTTTGGATATCAGATGCGGTTTGACCTACAGAAGGGATTTCCTGTTATCACCACAAAAAAACTTCATTTGCGTTCAATAATCCATGAGTTATTGTGGTTTCTCAGGGGAGATACAAATATTAAGTATTTAAAGGATAACAACGTATCTATCTGGGATGAATGGGCTGATGAGAACGGTGATCTCGGGCCCGTATACGGACATCAGTGGCGGCACTGGCCCACACAGGACGGGAAGCAGATTGACCAGATATCCAACATGGTGGAACAAATAAAAAAGAATCCCGATTCACGAAGGATGATCGTTAGTGCCTGGAATGTGGGGGAAGTAGAGCATATGGCATTGCCACCATGTCATACCATTTTCCAGTTTTATGTGTCAGAAGGAAAATTGTCGTGCCAACTGTACCAGCGAAGTGCAGATATTTTTCTTGGTGTTCCGTTTAATATTGCATCCTATGCACTCCTTACCATGATGATGGCACAGGTCTGCGATCTCCAACCGGGTGAATTTGTACATACATTCGGCGATGCACATATATACTTAAATCACCTGGATCAGGCAAGGCTGCAGTTGAGCCGCGAGCCAAGACCATTGCCTGCAATGGAAATAAATCCGGATGTGAAGAATATTTTTGATTTTAAATATGAAGATTTTAACCTTACCGGGTATGATCCACACCCACATATTAAAGCAGAAGTAGCCGTTTAAGAATTTAAGTCATGAAAAGAAAAAAATACGATGTGGTAAGTATGATAATGCATGGATTCTTTCTTACCTCCCTGAATCTTTTTGCCATTCTGCTTTCTTTCACCTTGTTTGTGGTGTTCAACCCCTCGAATCAACTGATTTTCCAGGCGTTCACAGCACTGTTTTTAAATATTGCACTCTATTACATGGTGTATTTTATGATGAAACGACTGGGCTCGTCCCTGATGATGATCCCGGATCTTGGTATGTTGCTTGCAACCATCGGTATTTCACTGGCGCTGCTACCCGTTGTATTTTTTCCGTTAAGTTACCTGTCGCAAGGATACTGGATATCTGTTGATAACCTGTTTGTCGTCTGGCCATATCAGTTAATGGCTAACGGAATATGTCTGATCATCAGTTTTTTTGTCTTGAAGAACAAAAAAGGCTGATCGATAACCGACCAGCCTTTGAGGATTTACTTTTATAGATAGATGAGAAAATTAAAATTTTACTTTTAAGCCGGCATTCCAGGTTCGGCCAAAGCCATAATATGCAATATTTCTCACACTTCCATTGTTGCCATATTCACCATACTGTATATCTGTCTCATTCGTGGGATCATATAAGATAGTTGTTTCTGATTCAGAGATATATTTCGTGTCAAAAAGATTATTTATATTTAATCTGAAGGACATATCAAGATCGAATAAATTGAAATTATAAAACAAATTGGCATCAACAAGACTATAAGAAGGTAATTTCCACCCTTGTTTTCCAGGTTCAAAAAACGTTTTATCAGTTGAAATGTCATAATCAGAATAGACCCTGTCGGCATAATAATACACCCCGCTAATTTTTAGATCTTTGATGATTTCATAGGTTGCATCAATACTTATTGTTGTTTGTGCGGCATCCGGAACTTTTACATCTTTCATATATAAAGTCAGATCTCGTGTCAGATCCGGATGGTCAGAATCCTCAGATACCCATTCCCCTGTAAAGTCTTTGGTATATCTCCAGTTTGCGAGAGAGAGCATGCCATTAATCTCCAGTTTTTCCGTGGGTTTATATTTGAAGTCAAGCTCAACACCCTGATGCAATTGATTAATGTCGTTATAATTTGTGGTTCCTTCAACCTGAACAGTATCATCCGGGACCACTAAATCATAGAACGTCAGCCTATCACTTCTGGATATTTGTCGGTCGCCCCAAAATGTGTTATAGATGTTTACATTTACCGCAAATTGATTGGTTCTGAAACCATATCCAAATTCAATGGCATTAACAGTCTGGTTTTTTACATTCTCATTAACATCATTCCGATAGTTTATAAAAACATTGTCAAATATTGGTTGCCTTGAAAAATAACCTCCATTTACAAAGACGTTATGCTGGTCATTGATATTATAATTAATACCAGCTTTTACAGTCCCTCCAAGAAAGTTCTCCCAATCGGATTTTTGCTGCGGATCACTGTCCTCATATACAAAATAATCTATTCTTTTAAAACCCTGGTTGGAACCGGATAAAGAAATAAATGCACTCAATGCGTTAATTTCATATTCCAGTTGTGTATACAATCCTAGCCAATTCACAAGGCCATCATTATAATAATCGATCTCATTTCCATTAGAGTTACCTTCCTTTGTTACATAATGATCAGGATCGTTTATGTCATCATCATCAAAATAAGCGTTCAGACCAAGCAGGTTTTCAAGTCTTCTATAGTGAATGCCTTTATAATAACGGGCATCCAAACCACTTACTAACGTAAACTTTTCACTTAATTCAGTAGTGAGATTTGACAATATGCCAAACCAGTTGTGTGAGTTCATTGACGATCTAAGGATCATACCATTTCTCCAGGATTCAGCGACATGCTGACCTGCGAAAGGACCTGAGTAATCCGGATCTTCTTCAGATACTCCGGGTCCGGACCAAGGAACCTGATCATCGCCGAAATTACCTACAGGATTCCCCGTATTCCAGGCATGGATATCATTCCATGCTACGATGCCATTTGCATCCTTAAATCTACCTGAAGTTCTGTATCGGCCATTTATTTGTCCAAGATCTCCTGTTCCTCCTCCTCGTCCAAATGAAGCACAAACAGAAGTTGCCAATTCTGTTTTT
>JBNKDZ010000397.1:0-5880 GCA_050288525.1 Cyclobacteriaceae bacterium | reverse complement strand
TTGATGAAAAACGGAGCTCAGACCGGAGGCGCCAACACGTATAATTATGATGATGAATATTGCAGAAAGGCTGCTGAGGCTTTCGGGCAGTTATTAAATCTTGTTGAAAGTGGTCAGACACAGTACTCACTTGCAGAATTTAATTATTCAGATATCTACAACCATGAAGGTGCTGGCTCATCGAATTTTAGTGATATATTCTATACCACAGGTCAGAACTGGTTGATGCCAGGGTCTACTGAGGCGATTTTCCGTGGGCCATCAACAGATGGTAATGGCAGTAACTGGAATACCACAAAAACGTTTGGCCCTAAGGTTAATGGTTTAGTGGAACATGATAACATTATCCACCAGCCAACAGCCAACTATGTCAATCTGTATGGAATGGCCAATGGTATGCCTTTAAATGATCCTGAATCAGGGTTTGACCCAAATTATCCTTTCAAGGATCGTGACCCGCGTTTCTATCATGATATAGTATTTGACGGTTTTAAATATGTAAATAGTGCTATGGACCCTGATATGGAGTTCTTACGATATGCAGGCCTGAGTTCAGATGGAGCAATGAGAGGAGCAGCCAATGGTAGTCGTACAGGATATTTCATCCAGAAGTTAGTGCCCCACACTGCAAACAAATATGACGGTGCGTATAACTGGAGCGGGAACCTGCATACATACCTGCCATATATGCGTTTAGGTGATATTTATACGATGTATGCAGAAGCATGTGCTGCATTCGGAGGTGCTACAGCTAAATCATCAAACTTTGCCAAGACTGCAGAAGGAGCATTAAACACACTTCGTGACAGGGTTGGGGCAGGACATGTAAATGCTAAGTATACTGCTGATGATAATATGTTCATGGATGAAGTACGAAGGGAACGGGCAGTAGAATTATCATTTGAAGGGTTCAGGTTTAACGACTTGCAGCGTTGGCTGTTGTTAACAGAGTATCCTTATAACGTGAAAACCTCTCAGGAGTTTGACCGGTTGGAAGATGTGTCATTTTTTGAAGAAAATGATCCGAAAGATGCCCAGGTCGCTAATTTCCGGGAAGAAGTTATTTTAACACGCCAATTTGGGGTCAAACATTATTGGTTCCCTCTGAAAATTGATGATGTTTATCTGTATCCGGAATTTGGACAAAATCCTGGTTGGTGATTTAAAATGAGTTAAAATATTGTATTATAAAAAGGAATAACTAATGAAATATATACAAATAAGTCTCATTTTATGTGCGACACTTGTGTGCTTCCCAATATTTTTAAAGGCACAGACAATCGCAGAAAATGATACTGTAACGATCAATAGCCAGGTTGAACCAGGGGTTGAAGTCGCTTATCGTAATATGCCACAAGGAGACATTTTGGGAGGTGTTTCTGTGATCAATATGGAAGAACTTATGAAGAAGAACGCCTATGTGGGAAGCCTTGAGGGATATATTAGTGGTTTTAATGGAAGTTCATTATGGGGAATGGACGATTTACTGATATTAGTAGATGGTATACCTCGTGATTTGGACAATGTGATGCCTTCTGAAATTTCTCAGATAACGTTTTTAAAAGGAGCAGCAGCGGTCGTATTGTATGGTAGCCGTGGAGCAAAAGGTGTGGTTTCTATTACTACAAAAAGGGGTAAGGCCGAACCATTATCGTTAAATGTACGTGCTAACACCGGGTTTTATGTATCGAAAAGCTATCCTAAATACCTGGGTTCCGCTGAATATATGACACTTTACAATGAAGCCCTTGAGAATGACGGTGCAGACCCCTTATACAGCGAAGAAGATATCTATCATTATGCATCCGGAGAAAATCCATACCGGTATCCGAATGTGGATTTCTATTCTGATGAATATCTGAAGAAAGCGTCTAATCTGTCAGATATTACGGCTGAAATTTCCGGAGGTGAAGGACGTGCCCGTTTTTATACCAATATTGGTTATTACAGGCAAGACGATGTCTTCAAGTTTGGAGAGGCAAAAAATAATTATATCGACCGCTTAAATATTCGCGGTAATATTGATTTGCAGATAAATGACAAGATCAATGCCTATGTTAACGCAAATGCTACATTCTATAATGCAAGGGAAGCAAACGTTTCGGATAGTGATGATAGTAACTATAGTAGTTATTGGACAAGTGCAGCTACAATGCGACCAAACAGGGTTGCCCCATTGATCCCGATCAGCTATATTGACCCAAATGATTTAACTTCCCAAGCGCTTATTGAAAGCAGCAGTAATATTATTGACGGTAAATATTTTCTGAGTGGAAGACAATCAGAGCAGAATAATGTGTTTGCCGATTATTATGCAGCAGGAAATAGTAAATGGACCAGCAGACAGTTCCAGTTTGATACAGGATTGGATTTTGATTTGGATAAAACGTTGAATGGACTTACATTTCACACAAAGTTTGCTGTTGACTATGCTACTTCGTATACTACGTCATATAACAATTCGTATGCAATCTTTGTGCCTGACTGGTATAGCTATAACGGAGAGGATGTTATAGCTGGTTTGACGAAGTATAACAATGATGAAAAATCAGGTTCACAAAACATCAGTGGTAGTAGCGACAGGCAAACAATCGCGTTTTCTGGTTATTTTACCTATGAAAAATCCATCAATGATGCACATAATTTTTCCGCCATTTTATTAGCAGGAGGATATCAGCGAACGCAATCATCAGTGTATCATAAGACTAACAACACAAATCTTGGATTGCTGCTGGGATACAATTATAAAGGTAAGTACTATGTTGACTTTGGTGCTGCGGAAGTTTATTCTACAAAGCTTGCCGAAGGTAATCGTACCGCATTCTCGCCGTCTCTAACATTAGGCTGGAAACTGGATAAGGAAGGCTTTGTTGCGAACTCATCGGTTATTGATAATCTGATGTTAAGCGTTTCTGGTAGTATCCTGAATACGGATATGGATATTGACGATCATTATTTGTATGAATCTAATTATACACAATCTGACGGCGCATGGTGGGGATGGTATGACGGAGCATCGGAACGTTCTACGAATTCACGACGTGGTGGAAATGCAGACCTGACTTTTATCAAGAGGAAAGAACTATCCGCCAATGTAAAAACTTCCTTCTGGGACAGACTGATCACACTTGATGCATCGGTTTTTGTTAACTCAATGGAAGGGCTGATCATTGAACCGTTATCGATCTATCCACTTTATTTCACAACAGACTATCCGGAAGCTTCATTTATTCCATATGTAAATTACAATAACGATAAAACTGTTGGATTTGATTTTGACATTAATCTCAATAAGCAGATTGGAGCGGTTGATTTTACAATGGGATTAGTAGGAATGTATTATACCAACAAGGCAACTCAACGGGATGAAAATATTGAATATGATTATCAAAGCCGAGTGGGTCAGCCAATCAATGGTATTTGGGGACTGGAGAGCGCAGGCTTTTTCCAGAGTCAGGAAGAAATTGACAATGCTCCGGAACAGGTTTTTGATGAAGTTAAGCCTGGTGATATCAGATACGTTGATCAGAATAATGACGGTATAATAGATAACAAAGATGAAGTTTTTCTTGGACGTAGTGCATCGCGTGGTGCACCACTTACCATGGGCCTGAATTTGACAGCTAAATGGAAAAACTTAACACTGTTTGCTTTATGTACAGGTTATTTTGGTGCTAATTCAATTAAGAATGGTTCCTACTACTGGGTTTCAGGAGAAGGTAAATATTCAGAAGTGGTTCGTGGTCGATGGACAGAGGAAACAAGAGGAACCGCTACTTACCCGAGATTGACGACAGAGAGTGGTGTAAATAACTTCCGAAATTCTGATTTCTGGATGTTTAAAACAAATCGAATGAATCTTTCCAGAGTTCAGCTTACATATGATTTTCCAAAGGATATGTTAACGAATTCATTCATTAACGAAATCTCTGCTTATGTCAGCGGAACAAACCTGTTGACCATCGCTTGTGAACGTGATATTATGGAGTTGAACATAACAAGTGCTCCACAAACACGATTCTTTAATATCGGTGTAAAAGCAGCATTCTAATGAATAGGTAACACTATAGAAAAAAAGTTATGAAAAATAAAATATTAATACTTTCGGTTCTTGTATTACTGTCTACAGCGTGCGAAGACATATTCAATCCGGCTATTGAAAATAACCGGGGTATCGACGCTATGTATCAGGAACCCAATTATGCACAGGGAATTTTAGGTAATGCATATATTTTACTTCGGTATTCATCAACAGCTGAAAGCGATGTAGCTACAGATGATGCAGTATCAAATGATATTGGCAATAATTACCTGAGAATAGCTACAGGTTCATGGGCAGCTAATAATAATCCTGCCGCACAATGGAGGCCACGTAAAAATGCTATTCAATACCTGAACATCTTTCTTCAGAATGCAGATGATGTGGTTTGGAGTAAAGACGAAAAAATACGGACTCTGTATAATGACAGATTGAAAGGTGAAGCGTATGGGTTGCGTGCCGTACAAATGTATTATCTGTTAATGGCACACGGAGGTTGGACGAGTGACGGCAGATTATTAGGCGTGCCAATCCTTACAGAACCCGAGGAAACTACTTCGGATTTTAATCAACCCAGAAATACATTTCAGGAATGTGTTGATCAGATCATGGACGATATAGATGATGCTATAGAGCTCCTGCCTCTTGACTATGGAGATATTTCCGACTCAGAAGTGCCGGAAAAATATAAGACCATGGGCGTTAATTCCAGTGATTATAACCGGGTAAACGGAAATCATATGCGTGGTCGTATCACACGTCGTATTGTTGAAGCTGTTCGGGCACAGGTTGCTTTATTGGCTGCCAGCCCTGCATACAACACAGGAACCACAATGTCCTGGGAAGATGCTGCAAATTATGCAGCCTCTGTACTCGACCGAATTGATGGCGTTAATGGTATGGCACCGAATGGAGGAACCTGGTATGTAAAAGATCAGGTAGAAGATCTTGCATCAGGAGTCAATCCGGCTGAAATAATCTGGAGAAGTGACATCGGTCAAAGTAACGATCTGGAAGCAGACAATTTTCCACCTTCATTGTTTGGAAAGGGACGTATAAATCCTACTCAAAATCTGGTGGATGCATTTCCAATGGACAATGGTTATCCTATTGCGGATCCATCAAGCACATATGAATCGGATAATCCATATGAGAATCGTGACCCCCGTTTATCTAAATATATTGTTATTAACGGAAGTACTCAGGGACCAAATAATAGTGAAATTATTACCGGAACATATAGTTCCAATAACGATGGTATCAATAAGGAGAATGGCTTGTCAACCCGTACAGGTTATTATTTGCGCAAGTTACTTCGATCCGATTGTAATCCCGATCCTCAATTTGATACGGAACAGAAACACTACACGGCACGTATTCGTTATACCGAAATATTTCTTGCTTATGCTGAAGCAGCAAATGAAGCATGGGGACCAATGAGCAACGGCGGGCATGCCTACTCAGCATACGATGTTATAAGAGCAATTCGTGCAAGAGCAGGAGTTGGAGCAAGTAATAATGATGAATATCTCGAGTCAATTAAGAACGATCAGGATCTGATGAGAGAACTGATCAGAAATGAACGTCGTCTTGAGCTTTGCTTCGAGAATCATCGTTTCTGGGATTTACGTCGCTGGGAAGTAAGTCTGAATAAATTAAATGAAACCGCACAAGGAATGAAAATTGATAATTCAGGCGGTACCTTGATTTATACACCGGTTAATGCTGAAGCCAGAAAGTATAAAGAATATATGTATCATGGTCCAATTCCTTATAATGAGATCCTGAAATGGAGCAATCTGGAACAGAATGCGGGTTGGTAATTTATTTATAAAATGAAA
>JBNKDZ010000396.1:0-6642 GCA_050288525.1 Cyclobacteriaceae bacterium | reverse complement strand
AATACATTCATGGATATAATCAAATTTGGCGACTATTTAATATCCCAGTCGACATAATACATCTGCATCAGCCCCTTTCCTTTAACGTCAACGGGGGATCGTTCTGTGAAGTGGATGTTGTATTTTTCTATTACGTCTTTGTTTTTTAACAGTTCATAGGTTGTCCCGGAAATATTTATACGCATAGAAGAAGAATTCGATTCCATCCTTGATGCCGTATTAATGGTATCCCCGAAGATGTCAAATATGTATTTTTTAATGCCCACAATCCCTCCGACAACGCCCCCGCTGTGGATCCCTGTACGCACCGACCAGTCCGTTACATTCTTCAACTTTCGTTTTTTCATATACTCCACTATTTCGATACCCGAGATAAGCAGTAATTCAGCATGATTTTCCACCTGATCCGGAATCCCTGAAACAGCCATATAGCAATCTCCGATCGTTTTTATACGTTCACATTTATTTTTTATGATAATTTCATCATATGCAGAATATATCTCATTTAGTTCGTTAACAAGGTCCTGAGGGTCCTTTTTGGAAGATTTTGCAGTAAAGTCCACGATATCAACAAACATTACCGATACTGCCTGATATTGTTCGGGTTTTGAATACCCTTTTTCCATCAAATCGTTTACAACCTTTGCCGGCAGGGTGTTTAACAGGAGTTGTTCATTTTTCCGCTTCTCCTCCCGCAACTGCCTGTTGATCATTGTTTTTTGAATAAAGGACCATACCACAACAACAATAATCACCACCATCAGTCCAAATCCTGCCAGCAGCCAGTTTCTGGGACCTCTTGCCTCCTCTCTGAAATCTGCTTCAGGTACGACAGCTAGGATCCTGAGTTGGTCATTTTTGCCAAGATTAACATTTTTTACACCACACCACCACCGTTGTTTATTTAACCGTAACTCAACCATATCCGAAGATACTCCATCCAGTTTCCGAATGGCCTCAGTTAGTATGGGTATATGCAGTTGATCCACTTTTTTCAATAAATAATGCTCCATTGAATCGGGACTTACAAATTTTTCGTGATACGGAAGGGCTATAACCCTGTTTTCACTGTCAACAATAAGAACCATACTGTTTGGTGTAAAGCGGATCTTCGATGTATACCCGGAGATCTTGTTGAGGCTTACATCACAGGCAATTACATAATCAGTGCTGTTTGTTCTGCTTTTTGTTTTTGTAACTGCCGTTATCCCGATCTGATGTGTTGTATAATACATGTATGGCTCTGTCCAGTCGACCTCATCCTGCTCCAATGTACCTGCCAATTTATACCACGGACGTTTTTGTACATCTAACATCATACTATCAGGAAAGACTTTTTTCTCGATTAATCCATTTTTCCCTCTCTCCCAAACCGATGTTTTGGCACGGCCCCCTGATATTCTGCCAGACAGGAAAACGGTATCCAGATCAATGGTAACGGAGGTGAAATTATCAGAAGCGATCATAACTGCCGATATTTCATTGTTGTTCCGGAGCAGCGGTTCAAAATAATTCAGCAGATGATTATTGCTTGTCTGGTCGAATATGCCATTAGCAGCGTGTTCTTTAATCATGACCAGATCGGCATGTATGGGGGTATAGATATAATTGAGTTCGGTATAGGTAACATCCAGCATATCTGAAACCCTTTCCTTACGCAGATCTTCCAGCGACTTATCGAGGTTTTGCAGCAGAACAAAAAAGACCAGACCGGAAAACAGGATCAGGATGACAATAAAATTTGCCTGGATAGTTTGTGCGATCTGAGTTGTGTTCCTCATATAAAGTATAATAACCTGTACAAAGATCAAATCTACAAAATCTGAAGACTATTGCAATAACTACCGACCCATCGCTGTCAGTAGTTTAGCCTTGCGTAACAACGTACAATAAATGAGAAACAGGAACAGTGTTCCGTTCACATTTGAACA
The DNA here is from genome assembly GCA_050288525.1 of Cyclobacteriaceae bacterium. Classification (GTDB taxonomy): domain Bacteria; phylum Bacteroidota; class Bacteroidia; order Cytophagales; family Cyclobacteriaceae; genus JBNKDZ01. The sequence goes on along the minus strand of JBNKDZ010000396.1, from coordinate 4,711 downwards.
AATACAAAATCAATGGAAAAACGATAAAATTCGTAATTATGGCAGAAGAAGGTACGATGTCGGATTTTTAAATTAGCAATTAAGAGTTCTAAATGGGCGATATATTACCGGATCACAGATCCTGATATCATGTACGATCCGGAGCTCTATGTTAAACTCCGGACAGCGTTTTTTGTATTATTCCATGTCGCACAATCCTGGATTTCTTCCTTTTTAGATTTGCTGAAATTTCTATATCTCCCAGAAATACCAATTGATCTCAAAATTTGGACAGCAACTGTTTGAGTTTGGGAGGGAGAAAAAAAAACACAGAGCATAAACTCTGTGCTTTTTTTGTGATCCCGCTGGGGCTCGAACCCAGGACCCTCTCCTTAAAAGGGAGATGCTCTACCAGCTGAGCTACGGAATCTTCTACGGTAATTCTTGATTTTTTCTTTTCCGTTTCCGTAATTGGACTGCAAATTTATGACAAATGATTAAAAGGCAAAAACAAAAAGCGAAATTATTCACATTATTTTTAATTTATTTCGTAATCCTCTCAAATTCAGCAATTTCAGAAGATCTAAAAATTTCACTTTCGAAAGCTGACTCCTTATACGAAGAAAAAATGTACACACAGTCCTTCGAAATCTATAACAACATCATCAAGAAAAACGAAAAAGTATCTCCCGCTATGTTGTTGAGAATGGCGTTTATCAAAGAAGGCCTTGGCGAATACAACAATGCTTTATACTATCTTAACCTGTACTACCTGCAGACTTTTAACAAAAAGGTATTAAAGAAAATGGAAAACCTTGCCGAGAAATATAATCTCGAAGGATATAATTATGATGATGCTGAACTCTTTCTGAACATTTATCACAAATTCCGTAAGGAAGTATATATTGCTGCCTGCATTATTCTCACCTTTTTACTGGGAAGTCTTGTGTTCCAAAAATCAAAAAAGAAAAATTTCAAACCGGAATCATCGATAGCTGTTCTTGTAGTACTGGTCATTTTATTGGTTCTTAATAATTTCTTTTATGAAAAACCAAAAGCCATCATCCAAAGCCCTCAGGTATACCTGATGAAGGGGCCTTCGGCCGGGTCTGATGTTGTTGATGTTGTACAAGCAGGGCACCGTGTCGAAGTACTGGGTTCAACAGACGTTTGGACAAAAATAGACTGGAAAGGTGAAATCGTTTATATAAAAGACTTCAACCTGAAACACATCAAATTATAACGGGATTCGGGAATTATTTAAATGGCGAATCCGGCTCTTTCGCCATTTCTCTGTATACGATATTATCCATCTTGCCCGGAAACCATTTATTCAGAAAGACGACCAGTTTGCCCTGAGTGGTAAGTACAAGATCCCGCTTTTTCTTTTTCCATGCGCGATAGGTCCTCTGGGCAACTTCCAGTGGAGTCATCATTTTTTCTTCTTCACGCGGAGATTCCCCCTGTGTAGAACCATCCCCTCTGAGAGCACTTTTACGTATATTAGTCCCTGTGAATCCAGGGCTAACCACCAGAATCTGAACGCCTCTTTTCATAACCTCTGTCCTGAGTGACTCAAAAAATCCCTCCATGGCAAATTTTGAAGCGGTATATGCTGTTCGTGCCGGTGTGCCCCGGTGTCCGTTTATGGATGATACGGCTATTATCCCTCCTTTTGATTTTAACAGGTGTGGCAAGGCGTATTTGGTTGCGTAAACTGCTCCCAGAAAATTAATATCGATTACTTTACGAAACACCTCCATATCAACCTCTTCAAATAACGCACGCATTGATACACCTGCATTACAGATCAGGATATCGATTTTTCCATAGGCCTCCAAAGCAGCACCGATCATCTTTTTATTGTCTTTATCAACAGATGCATCTGCCAAAACCGTGATAAAATCAATATGGTCTTTTTTTAATAGTTCTTCCGTCGCCCTGAGTTTACCCTTATCGCGTCCGGTAGCCACAATTTTTGCTCCCAGTTTTCCAAAAAATTGTGCATATCCCAACCCAATTCCTGAAGTAGCCCCGGTTATTACAATAACTTTGTCTGTCATGTGTTTGATGTTTTTTTACCAAAAAAAAGCCGAAATACATATCATGCAAACAAAAAATCAATTTATTAAAAAATGACATGGTAAAATCCTTTTTAATCGTTGATATAAACAAAAAACATTTATTTCAGTAAATACAATACGCAGTTAAGCCCATAGTTTAATATTTTTTATTTATTTTGTCTCTGATAGACTGAGATGAATGAGTATTTACTAAAAGCCATCATTCGCCTTTATGCCATTGTAGCAAAAGGAAATGTTACGGATGAAAGCCGTGACCGTATACGATTTATAGTTCGCCGGCAAACCGACAGCGAATCGGCGGATGAATATATGCAGATCTTCGATGAGTATGTCTCTTCCGAACACCTGAACCATGAATCTTCAGGATCGAAGGATATGGACCCTGATACAGAAGAGTTTGTGGAAGACTGGGCAAACATCATGCTCATCTCTCAACGCATCAACAAAGAAAGTACCCTGTATCAGAAAATCCTGGTGATACTCCGCATCATCGAACTTTCCCAGATGGATGGCCGGATCACCGAAAGGGAGGATAACCTCATCTACTACATCAGTAAAGCCATCAATATCCCCATCGAACAAACAAACCTGATCAAACAGTTTATTCTCGGACAGGATACTTCCGAATTGTCCAATGAAAACATAATGATTGTGGATGATGGGAAATCTCCGGACTACGGAGAAAGTAAAAACATTAAACGTCCCAATCTTACCGGAGGTCTGATCGCCTTTTTATACATCCGGGAGCTTGAAAGCTATATTGTAAAATATCTCGGACTTGCTCCGTTACGCCTTAACGGTTCACCACTCCGAAGCCGCTTCAATTATGGTTTTCCTCCGGGAAGCGTAATTCGGGGAGATAAGATGAAACCGATATACTACAACGATGTCGTTAGTAAGTTTAAAGTAATTGAGAATACCGACAGGATCTCTATTAATGCTATTGACATCAGCGTAAAATTCAAGCAGGGAAGGATCGGCCTGAGGGATATATGCTTAAATGAAAGCTCCGGCACACTGGTAGGAATTATGGGAGCCAGCGGATCCGGAAAATCCACCTTACTGGAAACCCTGAACGGGAAGATCAAACCCATGACAGGTGAGGTCAGGATCAACAACATCGATGTACATAAGGAACCGAAAAAACTTAAAGGATTGATCGGATATGTGCCTCAGGATGATCTGCTCATCGAGGACCTGACTGTTTTCGAAAACCTTTACTATGCCGCCAAATTATGTCTGGATCACTTCCGTGAATCCCAGATCATTGGCCTTATTCATTCAACGTTACGCACGCTGGGCATTTTTGAGATAAAGGATCTGGTTGTCGGAAATCCACTGAATAAAACGATCAGCGGCGGGCAACGAAAACGACTTAACATTGCGCTGGAATTGTTGCGGGAACCATCGATCCTGTTTATTGATGAACCCACCTCAGGACTTTCCTCCAGGGATTCTGAAAATATCATGGACCTTTTGAAGGAACTTACCCTGAAAGGGAAGCTCGTATTTGTTACCATACACCAGCCTTCTTCGGATATTTACAAGCTATTTGACAGTTTGCTCATTCTGGATGTCGGAGGTTATCAGATCTATTATGGCAATCCGACGGAAGCGGTTGTTTATTTCAGAGATGCTGTCAGGATGATCCAGCGGGACCAGGGAGCCTGCATGACTTGTGGTAATGTGAAAGTCGAACAGATTTTTAACATTATCGAATCGCGCATTGTAAATGAATATGGTCAATTTACCAATAAGCGTAGGGTTCTGCCCAAAGAATGGAGTGACACCTTTAAAAGACATTATACACACAACCAAAAAACAGAAGACAACCCTCTTCCTTCGGCTTCGTTTAAGATCCCGAAAAAGATAAAACAAATAAGAGTGTTTTTTAACCGGGATTTATTGTCTAAACTAAAAAACAAACAGTATTTGATCATAAATCTTTTTGAAGCCCCGCTACTGGCTGTTATTGTTGGGTACTTCTTACGATATTATGATAAAAACAGTTCAGGAAGCGGTTCCTATGTGTTTTCAGACAATCCGAATGTCTCCATATATTTTTTCATGAGCATTATTGTTGCCATGTTTCTCGGATTATCTGTAAGTGGTGAAGAGATCATAAAAGACCGAAGGATCAGAGAGCGGGAGAAGTTTTTGAATTTAAGCAAGAGCAGCTATCTCTTTTCAAAAATCATTATCTTATTCGCTATATCGGCCATCCAGATGTTATTCTATGTCATCATAGGCCATCTGTTCCTGGGATTCAAAGAAATGTACTTTTCTACCTGGCTGGTATTATTTTCCAGTGCCTGTTTTGCCAATGCCATTGGCCTGAATATCTCCTCAGCCTTCAATTCGGTCATCACCATCTACATTCTGGTGCCAATCATATTGATCCCTCAACTGATGTTTAACGGAGTGGCAATTGAGTTTGACAAACTAAATCCCAATATTGCTGATAAAGACAAGGTACCCCTGCTAGGTGAATTAATGGCGTCAAAATGGGCCTATGAGGCCTTGATGGTCAACCAGTTCAAGAACAATAAATATGAAAGGCTGATCTATCCGTATGACAGAGAAATGTCTAATGCCCAGTACTACTATGCTTATCATCTTCCGACGTTAAAACTTAAACTGGAAGAATG
>JBNKDZ010000395.1:0-3993 GCA_050288525.1 Cyclobacteriaceae bacterium | reverse complement strand
AGTTTTTTAACAGGTTTTGCAGATTTTGGTTAATGGGTATAATCCGCTCCTTATTTCTCTTTCCCAATACCTTTATACTCTTTTTATAGGTATCAATATCTGAATCTTTAAGGTTTATGAGTTCGGAAAGACGCATTCCGGTGCCATAGAGCAATTCAATGGTCGCCAGATCCCGGAAAACCTCAAATGATTCTTCCATGTTTAAATTGTCCAGAACCTTTATCATATCTTCCTCAATCACAAAATGAGGAAGACTCTTTTTTGTTTTAAGACTATGGATCTTTGAAACGGGATTTGCCGTAATATTTCCGCGCTGGATAAGGTATTTAAAATACGACCGGAGAGATACTATTTTCCTGTTGATGGATCGCTCGGATAAACCGGACTCGGACAAATTGACAACCCAGTCACGAACCATGTAATGATTTACTTCTTCAGGAGAAGTTTCAGGATATTGATTTTTCAGAAAGTCAAGAAATTGAGACAGATCATTTTGATATGAAATGATCGTATGATCGCTGTAACGCTTCTGATATCTGAGATAATTTAAAAAATTTTCTATCATATCAACACAGTAAAGGTATACACAACTACCCTACCATGTTAAACATAATAAAAAGGAAGGAAAGAAAATAATGAAAATTAGTAATTTTCTTTTGCGTACATTTTTTCGCGATAAGCAGCGCGAATCTTCTCAGCCCTTTTTGTGATTGAAGGTTTTTCAAAATAACTTCTGCCTCTGATCTCTTTCAGAATACCGGTTCTTTCGAATTTCTTCTTGAATCTCTTTAATGCCTTATCAATCGATTCGTTTTCTTTTACGTTAATGATGATCATACTATTACTTACTAATTATTCCAAAATGGGATGCAAAGATAATTTTTTTCTTTCAAAACATCCAAGCATTTACAGGAAATAATAATAAAATATGACGGTTTTTATTAAAAAAAAGAATTTCAATTCATCAGAATCTCCACTTCTACATTTTCTCCATCTCTGGCATTAAACTGGCTCTCACACATATTTTCTTCTTCACACACACAATTTGTGACCTTTTCGGCCTTTATTACGCCTTCTTCCTCATATAATCTTTGATACCTGGTCGATATACCACAGTCTACCGAACCTGTAGAACCAAATTCGTATGCCAATGACATAATATCCTCTGTATCTGTAAGCTTTACGATCCAAAGATCTGACGAATCCCATGTATCACCAATTTCCTCAGAACACATAAGATAACATCCTGATCCCGAATTTTCTATGACTTCAAACGCGTCAATATTCATACACTTCGATCCAATATCTCCGTAAGTATCGGCCATCCAGAAATCCTGTTCCAAAGGAAAATCATCTGGCTTGCCAATAAACTTTTTATTTTTCAAATTATAGTAGACTAGCTGAATTAATTTGGTTTTGCCTTCATTAAAATCAGCGATGAAGGAAAAGTTTTCAGGAAAATCAAGATGGTTTAATGTGTCCTTCAGCAATTTATAATCTTCCTGATCGTCGGAAAGATATATTTCGAATGCCAAAGCAGCTGTATAAGAGTCAAATTCCAACAAATAACATTGGTTAAGTGGTATTGAAGCCCATTGACCTCGCAACATCGTTGTGAGTGTCTCCACTTGTACATTATCATCATAAATTGTATAAACATTTTGTATCTCAAATACATTGTTAAGAATATCCTTTATTTTTTCATTTTGTCCATAAAGAATATTGCCCGTAAGCATTAAGAATGTAAAAAAAATATTTCGTAGCATCTGATAAAGTGTTAATTAAGTATATTTTTCTAATCCAGTTTCAATTGGAGTTTATTAAGCTCGCTATTAATAAAATCCATTTCTTCATCATTAAGCTTCAATTGGGCTGCACCTGCATTTTGTATCGCCTGATCCGCATTTCGTGCACCTGCCAGAGCAATAGTGATCCCAAATTGTTCAACTGTCCATCGCAATACAAGCTGTGCCAGTGTAACATTCTTATCTTCCGCCAGGGGTCGTATCTTCTCAAGGAATATGTTTGTTTGTTTCATATTTTCATCGGAAAAATACGGATTCGATGCTCTATGGTCACCTGCCCCGAAGGTATAGCCGGGTTTCATTTTACCAGTCAGCAATCCGCGTTCCATCGGACTATAGGCGATAATCGATTTTTCCTTCTTCTGCATATACGGCACCAGATCATCTTCAATTGTTCGTTTTACCATGCTGTACGGAACCTGATCTGATATCAGCGGGATGTATTTCAATGCTTCCTCGAACAGGTCAACCCTGTAATTACACACCCCCGCATATCGTACTTTACCTTCCTTTATAAGCTGGTTAACTGCCTCCATACTTTCCTGAATGGGCGTTGTGGGATCATGCCAGTGGATCTGATACAAGTCAATATAGTCTGTTTTTAGCCTGCGCAGACTATCTTCACATTCTTTGGCAATACCATCCTTACCGGCATACTTGTGCAAGTCGATGTCATTGCCCTGATTGTCGGTACTGTGAAAGTAAAAGGCTCCCTGCTTTGTGTCCCACCGTAGTCCGTACTTGGTAAGGATCTGCACCTTATCCCTGGGAATATCTTTTATTGCTTCTCCGACGAGCTCTTCACTGGTACCCTGCCCGTATACAGGGGCCGTATCAATAGAAGTGACCCCATGATCATAGGCGGCCCGGATGGCTTTTACAGCTTCATTGCGTTCTGTCCCTCCCCACATCCATCCACCTGCTGCCCAGGCGCCGAAGGTGATGACGGATAACTCAAGATCTGTGTTTCCTATTTTTCGATATTCCATAACAGTTGTTAATCAATTTAAGGCAAATTAAGAATGCTTTCCTTTATGTGCTACTACTTAATGGCTGAATTGTTTAATGATATGATCTATATAAATATCATTAAGATTAATATTTTAGTGTCATTGAAATTAACCCAATATATTATTTTTAGGCTATGGCACAAACAATTGAACAATTAGAGTCGACTTTGTTTTTAGAAAATGATGGAAATAAATTCAACAGATTAAAAGATCGGCTTATAAAAAACTTCAGTGAAACAGATAGAGAAAAAGTTATTGGTATCTTAATAAAATACTGTAAGGAAGGACAACTATTATACTGGCGGGAATTCTTATTATCAGATATAATCAGACTGGTTCAGGATGAGGAAACTCCATACATTTCTTTTTTTGAATGGGCAATAACAAATCCTGAATTGATGTACTGGGGAATTGATGGCCTGATTAAAACCAAGGGAAAGAAATCTTATGATGAACTCATAAACCTGGCTTCAAATGAAGAAGTTGAACTACAAAACAGGGCAAAAGCTATTAAACATATTGCTATTGAAAGTAAACAACCTTTTGACAGAGACTTGCCAGAAGACCCTGGTTACTGGAAAGTACATGATTTACGTTTAGATGAGCTGATAAATTGGAAAAATAATGGGTATGAATCTGGTATTGGATATGAAGTACCTGTTACCCATCCATCATTAGATAATCCCAAAACTGAGTTTGAGAAGATTGTGGCAAAACTCAATAAAAAACTCAAAGCCAATCGAAGAGATCAGGACCTGTCAGATCCGTCTGACTGGCTCAATATAGCTGATAAAAATCAGATAACTGAAATAGAAAATAAATGGAAACTTCCTGATACATATCTTTTATTTTTAAAACAGTACTCTCCACTAAAAGTATTCATCAACTCTAAGGAAAAATATCATAGCATTCATCTCTATGGCACAGACAATTTGATAAAAAACCAGGAAGGATATTCTTTTAATCCCATATCAAAAGAAATTATTAAAGACTGGCCCACCAACTTTGTTGTAATTGCTGATTCCGGCGCTGATCCATATTGCATTGATATAAATGATCCTCGGGGACCTGTTTATTTCAGCGAGCACGGTACAGGAAAATGGGCGTTTGAAAAGTATTCAGACTCTTTTGAAGGATTTTTGAAAGAAATAATCAAATAACTGCAAATAAATTTGTTG
>JBNKDZ010000394.1:0-2608 GCA_050288525.1 Cyclobacteriaceae bacterium | reverse complement strand
TATATTGAGATCTGGAATCTAGTCTTTATGCAATTTGAAAGGGATAAACAAGGCAATCTAAATGAGGCGTTACATAATCCGTTTTCTATGATTTTATCAGAAAGCGAAGCAAAACGGATTTTCGGAGATGAAAATCCGATTGGGAAAACCATAATCTGGAAAACATACCGGGATTTTACTTTCACCATTAAATCAGTTATTGAAGACCCGCCACAAAACTCTTCCATACAATACAAAGGGCTGATTACAGAGTCATCAGTAAAGATAATGACCCCGAATTACCCGGATGACTGGGGTTTTGGTGTTTATGAAACCTATATTCTTTTGCATCCAAATGTAATTCCATCAGAGCTCGAGTCGAAACTAAGAAGTTATCTCATAGATTTTTACAATAAAAACTTGTCAAACTCAGCCAGTCACGCCGACACACAAATGACACCGTTAACCTTACATTCCTTGACCGATGTATATTTTAATAAGGATCTTACCAACGACACAACAAATAATGGCAACCTGCTACTTGTTAAAGTGCTCATTGCCATTGGCATCCTGATAATGATGTTGTCTGTAATCAATTACATAAATCTTGCAACAGCAAAGGCTTCCATACGGAATAAGGAGATCGGAATCATGAAAGTCAGTGGTTCAACAAAATCAGCACTTGTTTTTCAATTCCTAACCGAAACGACTTTAGTCAGCATGATGGCTGTGCTTGTCAGCTTTTTGCTCACATTGATCTTACTGCCGTTATTCAGCAGGTTTATGGGATTTGAAAGTACCCTAAAACTGCCATGGATCTTTTTGCTGATTGCTATTCCGGGAACAATAATAATTGGTATTATCGCCGGATTATACCCCGCATTTGTTCTGTCTTCACAAAAAATCCTTCATATTATAAAAAATAAAGCGGGAAATTATCTGACAGGCATTAGTCTGCGTTATGCACTGGTGGCGTTCCAGTTCATTATTTCCATTTCATTAATTACTGCAACGCTGTTGATTTTTAAGCAGGTAAATTATGTGAAGAATAAAGACCTGGGTATACAGCAGGATCAGACCATATTTGCAAAACTGCCATTTCAGATAATACGTGGGAAAAAAGATGTATTGAAAGAACGTTTGTTAGGCATACCCGGCATAGAAAACATTGCTTTTTCTAGTGCTGTACCCGGACAGATCGAGGGGCTGAACAGTCAGGAAATCGATGGAAAGACATATAATTTCGCTTCGTTATGGGTTGACCCGGAGTTTCTGAAGCTGTATAACATACAATTGAAAAGTGGGAGATTTTTTTCTGAAGATTATCAAAGTGATGTAAATTCAACTGCTCTGATTAATGAATCAGCCGTAAAGGAATTTGACCTTGAAGATCCCTCAACCCTTGAAATACGGGTGCCGGGAGGAAAAGCAAAAGTTGTAGGTGTGATTGAAGACTTTAACTTTAAATCATTGCACCACCCGATTGAACCGTTGGTTATCGTCTATTTACCACGACAAGGAGCTTTTTTAAATCTTAAGTTGTCGGGAAAAAACATTTCCAAAACACTCGCTGAGATACGGGGAGCGTGGGAAGAACTTGCTCCGGGAATTCCGTTTAACTACCATTTCCTGAATGATACGTTTGAGCAGCTATACAAAAATGATGATAGAATGGGTAAAGCCATATCGTTTTTTTCATTCATCGCGATACTAATTGCCATACTTGGGATACTAAGTCTGTCCGTATTTTTATGTGAAAGTAAAATTAAAGAGATCGGGATCCGGAAAATTAACGGGGCGGGTGTGTCCCAGATTGTTCTTATGTTAAATAGGGGATTTGTCTATAATCTCCTGTTCGCTTTTATGATTTCCTGTCCTGTTACATTCTTAATTTTAAGCAAGTGGTTCGACAATTTTGCATACAAAACCTCCATGGATCCTCTGATATTTATTGTATCCGGTTTGATCATTGGCGCTATTACCCTGAGTATTGTTACCTGGCAAAGCTGGAAATTTGCAGCAACAAATCCAGTGGATACGTTGCGACATGAGTGAAAGGATCAATGAATTTTTTTATGGGAAATATCCTTACATTTATAGCCAGCTGGCAGTTGAAATAGAATTTCAAGGCAATGGTGGCAAAATGTTCGTGCATTTTCGGTTAGCCAACCTTTTTCTGCAATAATTTCATTTTGAATATTTCATTAACATTGTTTTGGAAAATTAACAATGTTAAATATATTTGCATTGTTAATAGTATTAAACAACAGTAATGAAACATAAGGAAATTCAGGAAATGCGGATGAAAGAATATTTCATTCAGGCAACAAAAGACATATTAAAAGGAGAGGGTCTGAAATCGTTAAGTGTCCGAAGCATTGCGGATCAGGCGGGGTATTCATACGCAACGTTATACAATTATTTTAAGGATGTTAACGACCTGATTTTTCTTTGCGTCCACGATTTTCAGGAGGAATGCAAATCATATGTGGCCCGTCAAACAGAAGAAAGTTTACCGGGAACCGAACAGATAAAAGCATCGGTTTTGGCCTATATAAAATACTTTATTGAATATCCCGGTATTTTTGAATTGTTTTATTTGGAAAAGATGGGAGATTTTGGAAATAAG
>JBNKDZ010000393.1:0-5005 GCA_050288525.1 Cyclobacteriaceae bacterium | reverse complement strand
CGAGAAAGGTCAGGTTTCTGTGGAAGCAGAAAACCGCGCATTACTGATGATGGGTAAAGCATCCCTTAATGCAGATAAGGTCGATGATGCTCAGGATTACTTCCTCAGAACCCTCAATTCTGCCAAGGATGAATACGGAGCGGAAGCAAATTACCTTATGGCCGTAATCTTGAACGGCAAACAAAAATATCGTGAGTCAATCGATGTGCTCCTTGATATGAATAAAACATTCGGAAGTTATGATTTCTGGCTTGGAAAATCGTTTCTTCTGATCGCAAAAAATAATGTAGCCCTGAAGGAATATTTCCAGGCGAAAGCTACCCTGCAATCCATTATCGACAATTCACCGGTAAGTTCGATTGTAAATGAGGCAAAGAAAGACCTCAGGGAACTGGAGAGTATCGCTGTTGAAACAGATTCTTCAGCGCCGGATACACTTGAAATTGAAAACTTTGATTAACAACCTGTTATATGAAAATTACATTGTTCAAATATATGCTTATTTCGCTGATCTGGTGTACGCCTTTCATGGTTATGGCACAGGACGGCGATCAGGAAGGAGAGATTACCGAAGGGGAATTTAAGATCAATAAAGATCTGAAGATAACCCTTCCTTCAGCGCAACGGGTTTTTCAGAAGGTGCCGCCACGACCGGTACAGGAAACAGGAAATCAGAACATTGACTACAATTTTGATGTAGCAGAACCAAAAGTTCCGGACATCGAAACAAGACTCAGGGTATTAAAACTGAAAGATGAGCCGATACCCTATTATTCAAGTAATTTTATTCGTCTGGGCTTTGGAAATTACATTTCACCTCTGTTTGATGTCAGTATCAACAGCAATGCGGATAAAACCGCCAGCTACGGAGTCAGATATCATCACTTTTCTTCGCTGCACGGGCCTGTAGATAAACGAAATTCCGGAGACGGACATAACGATTTCGATCTTTATGGAAAATACATTGGTAGTAAAGCTTCTTTGAGCGGATCTTTAAATTATACCAGAGATAAATATCATTTTTATGGCTATGAGCCTGGCATCGAGGTTGACAGGGACACGTTAAAGCAAGTGTATAACAACCTGGATATTTCACTGAATGTTAAAAATACTGATGTCAGCAGCCCGCTTAAGTATGAGGCATATGGAAAGATCCGTAAGCTGAAAGACAATTTTGATGCCAATGAGTTCGTCTCAAAACTTGGATTTGATGCCCGGTATGAGCTCGATGACCACCTATCGGCGAATTTATCCATGGATTTCTTCTATTCGCAATACAAAAATCCGGAAACCATAAACAGAACCCTGTTCAGAATGTTTCCATCGTTTCGTTTAAAGTCAGGTCTTCTGACGATTGATGCCGGGTTGAAGGTTATGAACCATAATGATACACTCAATGAGAAAAGCAATACCAAGCTGTATCCTTCCGGACGGGTAATGTATGAGATGGCGGATGAGATGACGGTATACGGGATCATTGACGGAGATATGGAAGAAGTTACCTTGCAAAAGCTTTCGTCAGAGAATCCCTGGATAATGCAGGGGAGCCCTCTTAACCATCAGACCAAAACACTTGAGATTGGAGGTGGTGTTAAAGGCACGCTGATCCAGTACCTCTCTTATGACGCTGGAGTGAAGGCAATAGCCTATAAAAATTTCTATACGTTCCTGAATAATCCCTATGAACAAAACAAGTTTGATGTTCTTTATGATGGCGGAAAGACCTCACTGTTTCAGATCTACGGGTCTTTGAATTATGCAAAATCGAATGACAAAGGAGTTTCGTTAAGTTTAAAATACAATGGATATAATACCGACAGGTTGCAAAAAGCCTGGCACAGGCCAAGAATCGTTTCTCAGCTGTCAGGATGGTATAATTTATATGATAAAGTTAAGCTGCAATCCGATTTGTTTGTTATGTCAGGTATATGGACAGTGGATCCGTTAACGCAGTTGCCGGGGTATTCAGGGCCTGTAAACTATGAAACATTAAGTACAGCGGTGGATATGAACCTGAAGCTTAACTACATTTTATCCAAAAAGTATGAGGTTTTTATCCATTTAAATAATATTTTTAATTCAGAATATTCAACATATACGAATTATCCGGTAAGAGGGCTTCAGGCATTAATAGGATTTACCGCTAATTTTTAGTATATTTTGATAAATTTGTAATGAAAATGGATATTTATTAAATTTTTTGCTAAAACAATTTAAGGATTACTTGGAAGCAGCAAAGATTTATTTTTACATTTACTAAAATATTATTTTTGAATAAATATTTACCAAAATTATTATCAGATGGTAGGCAAAGACTACAATTACGAAGATGAAGAAATGAATTCAAATTCTTCAAATGATGAGAATCAATCTGATCAGTTCGGATTACCCGATATGGATAACCAGGAATCTTCGGATGACACCTATTCAAATGAATGGGATGATTCGAAATCTGATTACAGTGATTCTAATTATAGCAGTGATTATTCAGATGATTATTCGTATGATTCGCCTGAAGGTGATGATTATGGTCAGGAAAGTTCTGATTATGATCAGCACGACGAAGATCAGGAATCATATTACGACAATGATGACTATGGAAGTAAAAGTTCTCCTGTAGGATGGATTATTCTGGTAATTGTACTTCTGATAGGCTTGGGAATTGGAGGTTACTATTTATATAATAATTTCACCTCTAAAGAAAAAGCGGTGACCATGCCTCCGCCAAAACCTGTTGTGACGCCACCGGTTGATACAACAGCCAGTGATGTAATGGCAGCAGACACAGATAATGACGTAGTACTTGGAAGCAATATAGGAGAACCTATCCCGGGTTCAGGTAGCATAGAGGAAATAAATTCTTCAACCGGGCGTTATCAGATCATAATAGCCAGTGCGATAGATGATGACCTCGTCAGAGACTATGCTAAAAAGTTATCAAAACAGGGTTATTCATGTAAAATACTGGCTCCCAGAGGTAAAAATAAGTTTTACCGGCTTGCTGTTGCGGATTTCGAAAATCTGAATGAAGCAACCTTGCGTTCGGAACAACTGAAATCTACTTTTGGGGAAGAAGTTTGGGTAATGAGATATTAATATATGACAATACTTCAAATCACAACATCAACTCCTGTAGACTCAACATCTGTTATAGGCGGTGATGACTCTATGGCTTTGATAAACTTATTATTTAAAGGGGGTTACATGATGATCCCCATTTTTATTTTGTCCATCGTAGCCGTTTATATATTCGTTGAGCGTATCAGGACAATTAAACGTGCCTCGGAGACCCCTTCCGGCTTTATGAACAATATTAAAAAGCTGGTCGCCTCAGGTGATATTAACGGAGCGAAACTTATTTGCGCGCAAAGCGATACACCCATAGCCCGTATGATAGAAAAAGGGATTTCCAGAATTGGCAGTCCGTTGAAAAATATCGAAGTATCCATAGAAAATGTGGGTAAGATCGAAATTTATAAACTCGAGCGAAATCTGTCCCTGCTGGCTACCATATCCGGAGCAGCACCGATGATCGGATTTCTGGGCACCGTAACCGGTATGATCCGGGCATTTATTTCAATTGCACAGGAAGAAGGTGCTGTCAGTCCGAAATTGCTTTCAGCAGGTATCTATGAAGCTATGCTGACGACAGCAGCCGGCCTTTTGGTCGGTATTATTGCTTACCTTGGCTACAATTATCTGGTAACAAGGGTGCAGAAAATTGTTCATAACATGGAATTTACGTCCATAGATTTTATTGATCTTCTACAGGAACCACGATAATGGCACTTCAGTCAAAACATAAAGTCGATACGGCCTTCAGCATGTCTTCGATGACAGATGTGATATTTCTGTTGTTGATATTCTTTATGTTGACCTCCAATTTTATAACACCTTCAGGATTACCGGTAAACCTGCCATCAAGCAAGAGCTCAAACATCGTTATGCAGCGTGTTAGTGTAACCATTACGCCTGATTTACGGTATTATATTAATGACCAGAGAGTATTAAAGGAACGCTTGCAGTTCGAAATGGAAAAAGCACTGCAGGGTAAGGAGGGAGTCGTAGTACTTCATGTGGATAAATCAGTACCGGTAGAACATCTGGTGAATGTTGCCAGTGTTGCTACTGCGCTAAAAGCGAAGGTGTCTATTGCAACAAAACCAAATTAGGTAATGTCTTCTGAAGAAAAAAAAGACCGAAATATCGGATTACTGGTGTCCCTGGGGATTCACGGTGTTCTGATATTGCTTTTTATCTTCATCATGGCCTGGAGAGCTCCTGACCCGCCATTGCCTGAATATGGCATCGAACTGAATTTTGGGTTTGAAGAAGCAGGATTTGGTGATATAGAGCCTGAAACACCCGCTGAAGAACCATCCGAACTGGAATCATTACAGGAATCCCAACCCGAGGAATCCCAGCAACAGGAAGAGGTTGTTGAAGAGCAACCCGCAGCATCTGCTCAGGAAGAAGTCGACAGTCAACAGGAAGATAGTCCGGTAGAAGCAAAGCCCGCAGAAACACCAAAACCTGTCAGCGAGCCAAAACCGGAAGTTAAAGAAACTCCAAAGCCTGAAAGACCAACCGAAAAACCCGTTACGGAACCAAAACCAAAGCCAGAAAAGCCAAAGGTTGACCAGACTCAGCTTTACTCGGGAGGAAAGAGCCAGGGAAATACAGAAGGAAAAGGTAATGCCGGCAATCCGGAAGGATCTGTTGATGCCGAATCCCTGATGGGCAAACCAGGTGGCGGAGGCGGTGGACCATCGTTGGACCTGTTTGGATGGAACTGGGATTCTGTGCCAAAGCCAAATGACCAGTCTAGTGAAAACGGGAAAATAGTATTTGAAATAAAAGTGGATGACAGGGGTGAGGTGATCGGTGTACGAACGTTGGAGCGTACTGTAAGCCCTACCGTAGAACAGATCTACAAAAGATCTGTTGAGAAGCTCACATTCAGCCCTACTTCAAACTCCTCACCGGCACCGGTGTCTACAGGAAG
>JBNKDZ010000392.1:0-5727 GCA_050288525.1 Cyclobacteriaceae bacterium | reverse complement strand
CCATTACAAAAATAATGTCTGCCC
The DNA here is from genome assembly GCA_050288525.1 of Cyclobacteriaceae bacterium. Classification (GTDB taxonomy): domain Bacteria; phylum Bacteroidota; class Bacteroidia; order Cytophagales; family Cyclobacteriaceae; genus JBNKDZ01. The sequence goes on along the minus strand of JBNKDZ010000392.1, from coordinate 5,703 downwards.
AATCAAGCATTTTGGCAGTCACTTTTATCCGGGCAGAAGATTCTGTACCGGCAGATCGTACTGAATGATGTCCGTTGTCTTTAAAAATTGTCTCTGCCGTTCTGCTGCGCCAATTATTTCTGCTGCAAACAAATAATATATTCATTCGTCTTTAAATAAATACACTGATAGAAAAAGCTGTCCTTTGAGCAGCTTTCATTGTGCGTTAAAACCATTTAAACTTAATGATTCTTTATAAATTTTTTAAAAGACACACCATCTTTTGATTCAATTCTTAAAAGGTATAACCCGCTTTTAAGAGATGAAATATCAAGGGAAGTATCGAATATACCGGTTCTTTTAATTAAAACCGAACCTCCAAGATCCGTCATCGTTATATGTATTGCTTCCGGTGATTGAATGGTGAGTTTTGATTGTGCCGGATTGGGATATACTGTGATCTTTGACAGGTTATCCGGTTCAACTCCGGTGTTTATCGCCCCCCATTGGGTCACATTTACAGTTAGATCACTGTATCCGTTGGCTTTTACGGTTATGGTAGCATAGCGATCATCGTCGGCCGTATTTTCAGCATTGGCGGTAACAGTAACAATAACATCCCCTGTTCCGCTGACAGGACTCAGATCCAGCCATGGCGCCTGAGTAGAAACCGTCCAGGCTGGTCCGGATATGGAGAAGGTGCCTTCACTGCCGGAAAGTTTTTCGATGGAGATACTGGAAGGAGAAACACTGAAATCCGGTCCGGGAGCCGATTCGGGGATAACCCGGATATCATCCATATAAAAAACACCCGTTTCAACCGCTATTCCGCCAAAACTCACCCGTATTTCCATAATATCTTCCATTGTCACTCCCGAAAATTCATTAAGAGGTATCGTGAATACCTTGTATTGAGCGCTAACTCCTGCAATTTCAACCTCATCATAATTCCCATCCGTGTCCATGAGGATTACGGATACATCCGATGCTCCCGAATACTTGCAGGCAAATTGCAATGACTTGTACCCTGAAAAGTCAATCCCCGGCCCGTTCCAATTGGTAAAGTTTAATCCGAAGTTTGCCCAGTTATCCGTTATTTTGCAATTAAACTGATAATGGTTTTCGCCTTCATATGCCCCCTGATCTTTTTTTATTTCAGAAAGAGAAAAATCCGGATCACCAATCCAGGTGGCTTTAATAATGGTTTTTGCATCGTTGTAAATGATCAATTCATCCTCTTCTGCTTCATTGATGCGAAGCGATACAGATTCTGATGTAGTATTCCCGTTATTGCTTTCGGCTAAAATGGGGATGTCTTTATCTCCTTTCGAAAGACCAGATGGCACCGTATAGGTATATGAATAATTATTTCCACTTTTGTTCATTTCCACGCTGTTGCCACCTCCTACAGAAGTAAGATTTACTTTAACCGACTTAATGGTTCCCAGAGCATCCGTAACAGTAGCCGACACCTTGATCTGATTATCTCTGAAATTATAGATCTGTGTAGGATCAACCATAGCATTTTTAATCTCAGGCTTTGTTTGTGAGGGTGCCACTATTGTCAGGGATACCTGCCTGGTCTGAATAACGCCACCTGAATTTTCGGCTGTCACAGAAACAGAATAGGTTCCGGGAGTGACTCCTGATGCCAACTGATAGGTATACCTAAAAGCACTTCCATTGGTTGTCATAGGAACATTCGCACCTCCTCCTATTGCCGATAAATTGAGGCTGGCAAACAGAACAGCACCGCCTTTCGGTATTAAGGAAAATACAAGATCAGTGTTTATATTGTTCTTTACCACATCCGGGGAAACTGTGAAATTTTCAATGAGTTGTGTACCCATCCGGTTATTAAGATTCTGGGAAAAGAGCCAATCATGTGTTTCAATCAATTCCCATGGCAGGAATGTCGTATGTCCTACATTTGTTATCCTGCTAAGCAACATAATTCTGACACCATCTTGTGTAAGTATCTGGGTATAAACAGGTTTCCCCTTTATTGTGTAATGTTCCTCAGAATATACCGCAGAAGCATTTTCTGGATAATTCCTAGCTTTACTGAAAGCATTATCAGCAACTTTAACCCTATCCGGATCATCATCAAGTCCGATTTCATACCATATTGAAGTCGTTTGACGCAGTAAAGGCACATCAAGCTCAGGCTTACTTCCTCCTGCTGACCTGAATATTGCTGCAGTAATTATCCCCAACTGGTTATAAAGGGCATCAGCAAACGGATAAGAACCCGAACCTCCCATAGAAAAACCGACAACATATATCCTGCTGGTGTCGATCCTGTAGTTTTCTACTACTTGCTTGATCTTCGGCAAGGTAACACCATAATTGTCCCATCCTACAGGAGAAAATAAAAACGCCGGGTGAGCCTTACTCTCAGAAAGATTATCGCCAATAGGAGCATACCCCTGACTACCTCCTGCTCCATGCAAACCAATAATCAATGGATATTTTCTTGTAGAATTATGTGGTTCATCATAATTTAATGGTGTTTGAAAATAATCAACATACTGACCCTCATTGATAATTCGGTTATCTACTGGAAAATCCTCTGCTTCCCAGTGTGCATAAAGAACCATGTCTCCTGTTACCACATCTGTATTAAAGTTCCACACTTCATTATAATCTTGATCCTTATACCAGGCATCACAATAATAACTGTCTTTTGAAGGGTCATCCGGTTCAGTCAACCGCTCCCCTCCTGTTACAGCAACAGATTTAACGGGCGTACCCCCCATGGTATTGAAGGAAACAATAAAGGTCTCATTCGTGTCCTTTACATCTGCATAGGCAAGAGTATGTATTTGATACAGAACAAAAACAAGGAAAATAATTTGCAATCGTTTCAGATTACAATGCAAAAAATTAATAGTCATTAGTCAGAAATTTAGATTAACTGATAAAATCCCGAAACAGGAGATTCAAAAATCATAAAGTATAGGGCTAAAAAAGAAAAAGTATCTGAAATAACACTGTTTAAAAACATTATTTCACACTCAAAATCTTAACGAATACACATCCGTTTAATTTTAATTAATCATCAAAATTTAAAGCTTATGCCCTATCTGGCCCTCCTACGCAAAAGCAAAGAACAGCAGCCAGACAATAATAAACATCGGCAAAAGGATCGGTATCGAATACCTGACAATATAACCGAAGAAGGATGGCATTTTTATCCCTACCTGTTCAGCAATAGCCTTAACCATAAAATTCGGTCCGTTACCAATGTAGCTGAAGGCACCAAAGAAGACGGCAGCAACAGAAATTGCTTTAAGCATCAGGGCCGAATTCGTGTAAGCCCCATTGGCAAAATCTGTAACCTGGGCAAGCGAATTTATGCTGGCACCCTGGGAGGCCATACCTGCAGCAAGAAAATTGAGATAGGTAGGGGCATTATCCAGAAAACCCGACAAGGCGCCTGTGCCCCAGTACAATGTATTTTGACTGATCAGTTTTGACCCGAAGTCGGACTGTGCAAAATTGCCAACCAGTTCGAGGGCCGGCATCATAGTACCGAATATCCCGATAAAAATGTAGGCTACTTCCTTTATAGGCTCAAAATTAAACTCATTGGCCTTTAGCAATTCTTTATCTGCGAATTTAAAAGAGAAGAATGCTACTGCAAGCATAATTATTTCGCGCAAAAAGCTGAATTTCATTCCATGGTACGGAATTCCGGGCACCCATTCAAACACATTCGGATCGAGGAATACAGCAAGTATTATGATCAACAACCAAAAAAAGTTTTTCGCTCCCAATATGGAAACCTTACCGGAAACATTGTCCACTGTTTCAATGGATGTATCCATATTCCTTTTATCCTTAAAGTAGAAGAATATGGCCAGGAACAGGATCCCAACTACCCAGGGAACAAAGTTATGAGTCAGTGTCCAGAAAAACGGTACTCCTTTCAGGAATCCAAGGAACAATGGCGGGTCTCCGATAGGCGTGAGTGAACCTCCTACATTACTTACAATAAAAATAAAAAAGATGATATGGTATGATTTGATCCTGTCTTTGTTTAACCGGATAAAAGGCCGGATCAGCAACATCGACGCTCCGGTAGTTCCGATGATATTGGCAATTACTGCTCCAATCAGAAGAATTATAACATTCGCTGCCGGAGTAGATTTTTTATCAACATTGATCATGATGCCTCCTGAAGCAATATACAACCCTGTCAATAGTGAGATAAATTGAACATATTCAAATCCGGCATGTACAGTATTGGGTACATTATTTAATTTAAATATGTAATACAATACCACCATAATCGCCAGCACCATGGCAATTATCGGATAATTTTTATGCCAGAAGTGCTCATAAAACAAGGGTCCTGTAGCTATCATGAGCAACAGAAGAATAAAAGGAATCACCAACCAGGCGGGAGGGGTTGAAGCTTCATGTTCGCCATGTTCTCCCTCAGAGATATGCTCATCTGCCGGATGTTCGGATGAATTTACAGATTCATGATGATCATCAGGAGTGACAATTTCCGTATTTTCACCAGTATGTTGTGTGGTGTCTGTCCCATTCTGCGCCATTGCAAAATATAATGGCATCAGGATGAATGATATACAAATAAGAAGATGTTTCATATAACTGATTCCTTTGTTTGTTAACGTAGGACCGGCTTCCTCAAGCCTCCGAAATGGCCGGTAAAGAAGATAAAAAATTAACGAATATCAAATAAAATAAAAACAATATTTGGTATCATTTTACAATCATTCTTAAAATAATCCGATGATCCACCTTCCTTGCTCCTCTTTTGGTTTTTATGATTTATAGATTCCAGATTACCCTTTTTCCTTAAATAAATTATCAAATAATATTCCACCGGTACTATCGGATTTTGAACCTGTAACACTCTTTAAAGTATTTGGTTTACCCAGCCAGCGCAATAGCCCTAAAAAGCCAAAGATCAAGGCTTCTTTATAGTCAATAAGAGGCTCAGAAGGTATTATTAGCCGGGTAGTTTCCCCTGAGTATCGTTTTAACTGCTGTATCAGATAATCATTTTTTGCCCCTCCTCCCGTAATAAGAACCTTTTGTGATGGTATTTTGCTTATTTTAAGCACTTCCGAGATCTGAAAAGCAACATGATGTGTAAACGTATGCATTTGATCTTCTGTTCTGCTCTCCTTCAGCAATGGAAAAATATGCCGTTCCACCCATTCCATACCCAACGATTTTGGTGGCTCCTGACGATAATATTCAAGTCGGTTCAATTTGTCAAACAGCTCAGGCAAAAAGGATCCTGACCTGGAAATTTCACCTCCGTGATCATATTCTGACCCGATAATTCCTGCTAGATGGTTTAATACAATATTTACCGGACAAATATCAAAAGCGATCCGTTCACCGCTCCGGTCGAAGGAAATATTCGAGAATCCTCCCAGATTCAGACAATAGTCAAAGTCACCAAACAGAAGTTTATCTCCCAAAGGCACGAGCGGAGCTCCTTGTCCGCCCAACAATACGTCAAGCGTCCTCAGATCATTTACAACTCTGACACCACACTCTTTCATAATCTGAAATCCATTACCGATCTGCAAGGTCAGGCCTATGGCAGGATCGTGAAAAACTGTATGGCCGTGAGATACTACAAGATCCGGCGAAACTGCGTGTTTTTTGATAAATTCCTTAACTTTTTTTCCGGTCCACCGGCCAAATTCCATATCTGTTTTAGTCAGTTCGAGTCCG
>JBNKDZ010000391.1:0-3541 GCA_050288525.1 Cyclobacteriaceae bacterium | reverse complement strand
GAAGAAGAAGGGAACTGGGAAAAAGGTCAAAACATCCTCTTTGTAACGAATACCACAGAACAATTTGCCGAATCACACGGACTGGACCCGTCAACATTCAGCATCAGGATAGCTCATTTAAAAAAGCAATTGCTTAATATTCGAAGCAACAGGGTAAGGCCCGGGCTCGATAATAAAGTTATTGTAGGGTGGAATGGTTTGATGATCAAGGGATTAGTTGATGCTTATCGCGCATTTGGAGACCCTGATATGTTGAAAGATGCCATTGATACTGCAGAATTTGTTCACCGGAAGGGGTTTCATGAGGGACGATTGATGAGGATAATTTCTTCTGAAGGCGATGTCGTTGAAGCCTGTCTGGATGATTATACCTTGTATATTGATGCCTTGATTGCCTTATACCAGGTTGTGTCGGATGAGAAATATATATTGAGGGCTAAAGAATTGACGATCGGTTGTATAAAGAATTTTTATGATCCGGCAGAGGAGCTTTTCTATTATTCAGGGGAAACTTCAAAACCATTGTTTGCCCGTAAAAAAGAAATATTCGACAATGTCATTCCTTCTTCCAACTCAGTTATGGCACATAATCTGTTTTTCCTTGGATCTGTTTATGATGATCCGGGATTTATGGATATGAGTCGTGCTATGCAGGGAAAATTTGGCGAAATGATACATTCAGAGCCTTTGCATCTGACAAATTGGGGTAAATTGATGCTTTTGCAGAGCAAAGGACTGGTAGAGGTCGTTGTTGCCGGGAAAGACTATAAGCAATTTTGCAAGGAGATAAACAGGGAATATCTGCCCCACAAAATTCTGTATGGTGTTTCAGGAGCAGGTTCATTACCACTTACCACGAATAAAAAACCAATAAACGATCGTACAACAATATACGTTTGTAAAGATAAAACCTGTAAATTGCCGGTGCATACTGTTAAAGAAGCATTGAATCAAATTCAGGATTATTGAGTGTTTTAGAAATAAATGAATCAGATATTTTTTCAGAAAGAACAACACTTTTTGCTGATGTGTTATTGCCTCTGCCTATCCCAAAACTGTATACCTACCGCATACCCTTTGAACTGAATGATCGTATCGATACAGGATTCAGGGTGATTGTCCAGTTTGGCGCGCGGAGGGTGATAACGGGAGTGATTATTCATTTGCATGAGAATCCCCCTAAAGAGTATAAAGCCAAGTATATCATGGATGTACTTGATCAGGAGGCTCATTTTAATGCAAGGCAGTTTGAATTTTATTCCTGGATCGCTGATTACTATATGACCACCACCGGCGAAGTGTTGAATATAGGATTACCGTCAGGGCTGAAACTAAGCAGTGAATCAAAGATCCAGCTACATCCTGAGTTTGACCCGGAGGAAACGGCATATGAATTTTCCGATAAGGAGCACCGTTTGCTTTCGGTACTCAAACGCGAACAGACACTTTCATACAGCGATGTGGAACGCATCCTCGAAATGAAGACCTATATCAGTGTGATAAAATCGCTTATTGCCAAAATGGCGATCCTGATCTATGAGGAGGTAAAGGAAAAATACAATCCTAAAAAGGAAACCTATGTAAGACTGAACAATATCTGGCTCGACGGAAAGCTTGAATCTCTGATGGAACAGCTTGAATCAAGGCCAAAACAGCTGGATGTATTATTGGCCTATCTGCAAAATGTCCCTGTGTTCAACAATCCATCCTCCAACAATAAAGGTGTATCCAAAAAAACGTTGATGGGGACAAAGAACCTGTCATCCTCTTCATATAATACCTTAATTAAGAATAAGATATTCGAACAATATGACCTGATCGTTCCCCGGTTTGTTGCTAATGAAGCGTCTGATCCGGCAGGTCCGACTTTAACCGATCCTCAGGTGCAGGCGAGGGATAAGATCCTGACACAGTTTGAAAAAAAACAATCCGTATTATTGCATGGGATAACCGGAAGTGGTAAAACGGAGATTTACATCGATCTGATTAAAGAAGTGCTCGAAAACGGCGGACAGGTATTGTTCCTGCTTCCGGAAATCGCGCTGACGACGCAGATTGTATCCAGGTTGAAGAAAGTGTTTGGAAGCGTTATGGGAGTCTATCATTCCAAGTTTTCGGACAACGAACGGGTAGAGGTTTGGAAGGGGCTTCTTAGCGGGCAATTTTCTCTGATCCTTGGTGTCCGGTCATCTGTTTTTCTGCCATTTGATAATCTGGGGTTGATCATTGTCGATGAAGAGCATGAACCGTCCTATAAACAATTTGACCCTGCTCCGAGATATAATGCACGTGATGTGGTACAGGTGTTGGCTAAAATACATTCGGCAAAAGTTTTGCTCGGGTCCGCCACTCCGTCATTTGAATCCTATTATCTGGCTCAGGAAGGAATGTACGGGTATGTCGAACTGAATGAACGGTTCGGGAGTGCTTCCTTACCGGAAATTGAGTTTGCTGATACCTTAATGGAGCGAAAGCATAAAACCCTTAAAGGTGATTTCACTTCAAGACTACTTGAACAGATAGCAGCTGTTCTGGCCACCAAACATCAGGTGATCATATTCCAGAACAGGAGGGGATATTCTCCCTACGTTACCTGTGAGGCGTGTAACTGGATTCCAAAATGCAATCAATGTGCCGTCAGCCTGACGTATCATATGCATTACAATCAGCTTCAGTGTCATTATTGCGGTCATCATGAGCGTGTGCCAGCTACGTGTCCTGCCTGTGGCTCCACACATCTGAAAACCATGGGCTTCGGCACCGAAAAGCTGGAAGAAGATCTGAAGCTTTTTTTCCCGGAAACACGTATTCAGCGAATGGACCTTGATACAACCCGCAGAAAGTACAGCTATCAGAAGATTATTAATGATTTCGAAAATGGTGATATTGATATCCTGGTAGGCACACAGATGGTGAGCAAAGGGCTGGATTTTGACCGGGTAAGCCTGGTAGGGATTGTTGAAGTGGACCGAATGCTGCATTTCCCGGATTTCAGGTCACATGAAAGAACCTTTCAGTTAAGCGTGCAGGTGAGTGGGAGAGCAGGAAGGAAAGAAACGCCCGGAAAAGTGATCATTCAATCAGCTGATGTACAACAACTTATTCTGAAACAAATACGAAGTCAGGACTACAGGGCTTTTTATTTATCGGAAATAACCGACAGGGATAAATTTAAATATCCTCCTTTTTATCGTCTCATAAAGATCATTATGAAACATAAAGACAAGGAGGTGGCAGACAAGGGAGCAGAAAGGGTTACTCAGATGATTCGGAACCGGCTAGGAGGGATTGATGTGCTCGGACCTTATGAACCTGTTATTTCAAGGATACGAAATCTGTACCTGATGGAAGGAATGATAAAAATCCCGAGAGCCGGATCGAAACTGAAATTGATCAAGGAACAGTTGCTGTATGTGGCAAATAAGATTCGGGGGGATAAATTATATAAACAATTGTGGATTGTTTTTGACGTAGACCCATTATAGTATAATTTTGGGGCTGGATCTATTTTTCATGTCAAAAGTGATTATTTAAAAAAATA
>JBNKDZ010000390.1:0-8966 GCA_050288525.1 Cyclobacteriaceae bacterium | reverse complement strand
CTTGACGGCTCGGAATTGGGTGTGACGTATGAGATATACAACGGAGGAGTTGCGACAGGCGTAACAGTAGTCGGAGACGGCAATCCAATAAGTGTAGGTCCTATAACATTGGCCGCAGGCGGTCCATATACCCTCACATTAGTGGGAATGAGCGGGAGCAGTTGTGTAACGACCATGACAGGCAGTGTAGACCTGACAGTAAATCCGAACCCAATAGTTTTTGATATTACAAACAGCACACCTGCAACTGTATGTGACGGTATAGCCTATACGGTTAGTTTGAATGGGTCTGAAGCAGGAGTAGCATATGAGATATTAAATGGTGGAGTAGGTACGGGAATAACAGTTGTAGGAGATGGAAATCCGATAGATGTTGGTTCACTTACATTAGGTGTAGGCGGTCCATATACATTATCAGTACAAGCTGACAATGGCATATGTTCGGTTGTCCTGATGAATGGAAGTATTGACTTAACTGTGCTTCCTAATCCGGCAATATTCAATATTACCAGTCCGGGACCAGTATCAGAATGTGAAGGAATCGGTTATTCTCTTGATCTGGATGGATCTGAATCAGGTGTAACCTATGAGATATATAATGGCGGTATCTCTACCGGGATATCAACGATTGGTGATGGAAATCCAATTTCTGTCGGACCTATAACACTTCCTGGTGGAGGACCTTACGATCTTACTATTGAGGCAACAGGAGGTAGTTGCTCTATAACAATGAATGGGAATGTTTTATTAACAGTAAATCCGGGAATAACCATTGCTGATCTTGGTTCGGATCAAAATATTTGTGTAGGTAATCAGGGAACTCTATCTGTAACAATTACTGGAGGAACTGGTCCTTTTGATGTACAATTAGATAATGGACTCCCTGTGATTAATAATTATAATAGTGGAGACCCAATTAATGTATCTCCTGGTGTAACTATGACTTATAATCTTATTTCAGTTTCGGACGCTTTAGGATGTTCAGCAACTAATTTAACAGGAAGTCCGACTGTAACAGTTCTAAACGCAGCCCCCGACCCAACCAACCCGCTCAGCAATCAGTATTGTGAGGGGACTTCAAGGACATCGGTATCGGTTGATACACCGCCTGCCGGATATACAGTATTCTGGTTTGATGTAGCTGCAGGAGGATTCCCGATCACCTCAGGAGAATCATTTACACCGGCAACACCGGGCGACTATTATGCAGAACTTCAGGATGTATCCGGTTGTGCATCTGCCAACAGGGTTATGGCAACGCTAACCATGAATCCAAAACCGGCAGATCAGACAATTACAGGGAATGCAACACCGGATTGTCAAAGCTCCGAAGTGTATTTTGTGGAAGAACGACCGGGCTCAACGTATACCTGGACAGCACCACCAAATGCCACTATCGATGCACCGGTGGATAATGATACTGTAACGATTAATTACAGGGTTACGGACGGAGATGTAACAGTAGTGGAAACGGATGCAAACGGATGTCAGGGAAATCTGGTAGTTTTGCCAGTGGCATTACAGAATTGTTCCTTTACAGCCGATTTTTCAACTTTCATGGATATTAGGAAAACCTGTATAGGAAGTTATGTGACATTTATTAATGGGTCCAAGCCAAATACACCGGCACCCGGAACAACATTCTATTGGGATTTCGGACCGGATGCCGTGCCGGCAACAGCCAATACCGAAGGGCCGCATAACGTCTATTATACAACTTCAGGCTTAAAAACGGTTACACTTACCATGGATGATGGCGCCGGAACAATAAGTACTGAAGTAAAAACAAATTATATTAATGTTACACCTGTTCCGACATTTGGAATTTATGGAGATAATGTGATCTGCAGAGGCTCATCAGCTGATGTGACATTTGAAATGAACGGGACATTCCCATTTGAGTTTGGTTATTATACGGCTACCGATTATTATGATGTGGATGCTTCATCTGCCCCCTATGTGGTAAATGTCAGCCCTACAACAGATACAGAATATATTATAGATTATGTTCAGGATAGTGTTTGCGAAGCAGCAATAACAACTAATAATTCAGTCCTGATTCGGGTGGTTGACTCAAAAGATGTGACCATTAAAGTCGATTCAGTGGTCAGCCCGCCAAATACTCAGGTATCAGTGCCTGTACGACTTGAAAATTACGATTATCTGCAAACGATGCAGTTTACTGTCCAGTGGGATCCTGCCTTGCTATCTTATAGCGGAGTGACAAATTTAATGAATGGCGTGACCCCTTCAAATTTCGGAACAGCTGATATAAGCAGTGGATTCCTGACTTTCTCATGGAATACGCCATCCGGCAATGACACCACAATAGCAGATAATGCTGCCATATTTGATATACTATTTGATGTGGCAAATACCTTCTGCGGTGATGCTCCGGTTTCTATAGATATGTCTCCTGCAGCTCTTCTTCCACCTTTAATGACGGATGAAGCACTATGTACGGCAGTTATCGATACGGAGGGAGGAAACGTGGATATTCAGGCTACCATTACCCTGAACAGTTCTGACTCGGATAATACCATATGTTACGGCGATCCGGTCATGTTCACAACTATACCGGTAGGACTGGCAGATTATGAATTTTTCCTAAACGGAACAAGCGTACAAGCTGGAACGAATAATGTATATGTTATTGATACCCTGAAAGATGCGGATCAGGTGATGGTACGTGTTTCTGACGGATTGTCCTGTCTGCTCGATTCTCCGCCAATCATCACTGCTGTAACACAACTGGTAGTCGATACACTGGTAACCCCGATCAGCAGCTGTGGCTTAGCTGACGGAGTAATTGAAATTACTTCCGTTACCGGAGGAACAGCACCATATACCTATGCATGGACCGGTCCTTCAATAGTAGATCCTTCTCTGGAAGATCAGGTAAATTTGGCGTATGGTCTCTATGAAGTAACAGTTACGGATGGCCCATCATCATGTTCTGAAGTAATTTCACACGAATTGCATGAACCTGCAAATTTCGTTCTTGATACAGTCAGTGTAACGCATGTTACGGTTAACGGAGGTAATGACGGAGCAATAGATATTTCCATTACGGCCGGAAGCGGTGACTATGCTATTAACTGGACAGGACCGGGAGGATTTACTTCAACTGATGAAGACATAAACAGTCTTATCGCAGGCCAGTACAGAGTGGATGTTCTGGATAATATCAGTGGCTGCTCGGATTTCATGATCATTGATGTAACTGAACCGCTTAGTATATTGACATTGACCTATACTAAAACAGATATTACCTCCTGCTCAACCCCGGACGGGTCGATTGATCTGACAATTTCAGGTGGTGTATTGCCATATCTCGTTTCATGGATTGATCCGAATGGTAATTTTGTCTCAAATAGCGAAGATCTGGCGAATCTATCCATTGGCGGTGATTATAGCGTCACAGTTTCGGATGGTTCGGGTCAAAGAGCATATGAAACAGTTCAAATAATTGATTTTGCAGGCTTTAATCTTACTGCTGCCGTAACTGACATAACCGAATGTAATAATGATAACGGTACTATTTCCTTAACAATAACAGGTGGTTCAGGAAATTTCACCTTCGACTGGAAAGGCCTGAACGGATTGGTATTCAGCTCAACCGATCAGGATATTATCGATCTTGAGCGTGGTGATTACAGGGTAATCGTAACAGATGCCATTTTGGGTTGTATCGACTCACTGGATGCTACAGTAGGTCGACCGCTTGTATGTGACCAGCCTTGTGCTCTTGATGTCGCACCATACATTAATAACACAACGTGTCCGGATGCCAGCAACGGTTCTGCTGTGCTGCTGGTTTATTCAGGAGGATCGGGTCCTGGTAATTATTACGTAAGCGTTGACACAGGAAGGACCTATGTGCCTTTCGGACAGCCGGAAGTAATGAAATTCGAAAATCTGCCACAGGGAAGCTACTACTATATCGTAAGTGATACGGTTACTTCCTGTAAAGATACTGTACTTGCCAATGTTGGTATTGCCATAGATATAGCACACAGCATAACGGTGACGGATCCCGGTTGTGGCGGTGATGACGGAAGGATACGATTTAACTTATCCGGAGGTGTAGCGCCATATTATGTTGAATTGATTGATTCTGCGGGTAACGTATACAATCAGTCAGGTTCAGGATTTATCCAGTTCTTTAATCTGACACCGGGAGGCTATTATTATAATATTTCCGAATCATCGCATGCAGGATGCTTTATCTCATCTGCGCCGACAGATTCAGTGCGGTTGGTGATCGACTGCTCAAGTGGTGGTTGTACAACGCTTTCTGCTACCGCAACAAACTTTGTTGACGCAACATGTACGGCCGAACCGGATGGTCAGGCTACCATAACCGTGACAGGCGGAACAAGCCCGTATCAGTATACGGTTGACGGAACAAACTGGATTGATTTTATCTCCGGAAACCCTGTCAATCAATTGCCGCCAAATGGAATTTACAACGTCGTAATACGACAGGATGCTGCCAATCCTGACTGTAGAGATGAAGTGCAGGTAGAGATCAACGGACCTCCGCCGATCACACTTGACGGGCCGATTATAACTGTTCAGAGGGCAACATGTAATTCCAATGACGGATCCGTTGAAATAAGTACGGTTTCAGGAGGTGTGGCGCCTTATACATACAGACTTGATGATGTTCCGATTGTCATGCCAACCGATCGTATTCTCACAGGACTTGGCGCCGGCTATCATACCCTGACAGTCGTTGATGCAGGTGGTTGTGAGACAGACTTCAGCTTCCTTGTTGACTCTCCGGGTGTGATTGTTATTAACAGACTTGATGAAATTCCTGTAGAATGTTCTGCCATCGATTTGAAAGCAGGCATATACATAGAACTTGATCTTCCTGCAACAACAGTAGCCGGACCTTATGTTGCAGATATATCTCTTGTAAGTGATCCGTCATCTGTGGAGACCTATCAGATAACCGATATGGGAACCAGAACTATTTTTAACCTTGATAAGGATTTCTACGAAGTAACAGTAAGATCTACCGGCGAACCGGGATGTTCCAATACACAACAAATTTCTGTATTTAGCGGAGCTTCTCCGGTTGATTTTGATATTCTTGAATACGATACGGTGGTCAATTGTCTTGGAACTTCAGGATCTATTACTATAGGTAATGTGATAGGTGATAATGACACAACCTATATTGTGCAGTTGGTAAGTGCAAATAATATTGTTCTTGATTCCTATGAGCTATACTATCCGGAATTAGCTAATGGATTTACAATTGATGATTCAAATAGCGATAATCTGACATCAGGTACATATGTAGTCAAGGTTATCCAGAACCAGGATGGATGCCCGAATGTTATTTCTTCTTCTGATGCCATCAAGCTATATGAACCGGAAGGCGGACTTGATTTTGTGATCGTTGATGAAGGTGTATCTATTACAGACCGGCCGACGGGTTATATTGAAGGCGAAGTAATACCTAGTGGAGGACGTCCTTATGAAGCTATAATTCAGCTTGTTGACCCTACCTTCGAACTGAGTGTTGCGGATATCATCGAATTTAACAGCAAACGTACCTGGGAAGAGGTACGAAGAGCAGGAAATGATCTGAATAAATTCCCGCACAGATTCGATACCCTCTATGCAGGTGAGTATGAAATCAGGGTCCGGGATGATTATGGCTGTGAAGTTTCAATGGAATACCTTGTGAAATTCGATGAGAACATATTTATCCCGAATGTCTTTACGCCAAACAATGACGGAAGTAACGACTTGTTCTATATCAGAAACCTTCCCGACACAGGAACAAAAATGATTATCAGCAATCGTTGGGGTAAAACGATCTTCCAGACGGATAATTATACTGTTGATAACCTGTGGGATGGAGGAGAAGAAGCTGATGGCGTGTTCTTCTATCAGATGACCCTGCCAAATGGAGAAATATATAATGGCTGGGTTGAAATGTGGCGTGGATCAAAACCGTAATTGTGAACTAAATATCTATTAACAATAACAAAAGGCTTTCCGGTAATCGGGAAGCCTTTTCTTAGTTTATAGTTCGTTCTCTGATGTTCTTATTTTAATCCTCCCAAAAACGCCATGGTATCTACATGATCGGCATAATCCCAAATGTCGGGCGATTGTGCTTCTCCGAAAGAAAAACTGTCTGTAAACCAGCCTCCTGAAGAAACTATGCACTGTAAGTTGTCTTTGTATGCATTCAGCGTACGTGATAGCTGGTCTTTGTCGGCATATTTTTCATAATAGATCACAGATACAGGTGAGAATAGTCGCTCATTTTCCTGAAAAAGGGCAAACCCGCTGTCAGCATGTGGCACCTGGTTTACCAGCATAACAGACCTGTTGTAATAGTAATTATTGGCGTATTTATGATGATCTGTCAGATGCCCGTAGGTTGACTGAAGTGTTGATAACAGGGTTTTGATGTCGTATGATTCGGGAATGAAGATCTTGGATACATTCCTGCAACCAAGTCCGAAATAATCAAACAGGTCATGCCCGAGCGCCATAAGCTCTTCCTCTTGTTCTTCGCCGTTTAGAATTGCTGCGGAGGTTCTGTTTTTACGGATTATATTCGGATATTTTGAAAAGTAAAAATCAAAATATCGTGAAGTATTATTGCTTCCGGTTGCAATAACAGCATCAAAATTGCCTAGCCTTTCAACAAATTCAATGTCCTTTTTAATTTCCGGTTCAGTCTGCGCCAACAATTCAGCAATATACGGGAGGAGAATATTATCCTGAGAGCTGAGCTTGATTTGTATCTTATGGCCCCACATCAGCACACAGATAAAGTCATGGATACCGACAAGCGGAATGTTTCCTGCCATGATCACTCCTATGGTTTTTTGGGGAGGTTGCAGGTGCTGGTACCTTTCCAGCCATTCGGAGAATTTTGATTCATCTAAATAGGTGATCAGGCCGTTAAGGGATTTTCGGATACTTTCAGAAGTAAACCAGGGATTATAAATGCCTGCTTTATCCAGAATATCCTGCGGGATGGCCTGAAGTTGTTCTTTCAGGGCTAAAAAGGTTTTTGAACGGTTATTAAATTCCATTTTTCTTGATAAATTTGAAGCCGTTTTATGTTTTATGCAAACATAAAGTTATTTGAGTAGTTAAGTTAGAAAAACAAGACTTTAAAAATTTTATTATGGCTATAATGATTACCGATGAATGCATCAACTGTGGTGCATGCGAACCGGAATGTCCGAATACTGCAATCTACGAAGGTGGTGTTGAATGGACATGGGGAGGAGGAACTACATTGGAATCCGTTGAAATGGAAGATGGTACATCTGTTGGTGGTGATGAGTTACAGGAGCCTCTTTCAGATGACTTCTACTATATTGTTTCCAATAAATGTACGGAGTGCATGGGATTTCATGAAGAGCCCCAATGCGCAGCTGTTTGTCCTGTCGATTGCTGTGTTCCGGATCCCGACTATGAAGAGACGAAAGAAGAACTTCTGGAAAAGCAAGCCTGGCTCCATAAAGAATAAACAAAAAAAGCTGTTTTTAACAGCTTTTTTTGTATGGATCAAACATATTTTTTTAAAAAATAAAATAAAATTTATTTCATCTTACCCCTCTTGATAAGGTATGCGGTAAGTATTTTGTTAAAATCCTCATTAATATCTGCTTCAATAAAATCAATTTTAAACTGGCCGCACCGTATCTTAAGCTCCTGAAAATATTCTTCCACACTTCTTATGTATTCATTTTTGATCTCAGAAGGGTGTAAGCTAAGTTTTTCATCGGTTTCGAGATCAATGAATTTATACGGACGATCCTCAAAATTAAATTCAGACTCCGTTTTTTTGTCTGTTACATGAAATAGTAAAACCTCGTGATTGTTGTGTTTCAGATGATGTAGTGCATTAAAAATCTCCCTGGTGTCTTTTGACTGATCAAACATATCGCTGAATATAATTACCAGTGACCGTTTATGTATTTTGCCGGCAATCTGATGTAAAACATCCGGAATACTGGTTTTTTGCTGTTGTTTTCTTTGCCGGAGCATTTCTTCCAGAGAGATCAATAACTTATGAAGATGCGAATGGGTGGATTTAACCTGGGTGTACAGTTCAATCTCATCCGAAAAGGAACATATTCCCACAGCATCACGTTGTCTCTGTAATAGATGCGAAATAGCCGCAGCGCCCATGACACTAAAGGTGATCTTGCCGTAATCCCGTACCGGATAATACATTGATGAAGAATTGTCTATCAGGATGGTACAACGCAAATTGGTCTCTTCTTCATATCTTTTGGTAAATAGTTTGTCTGTCCGGGCAAATACTTTCCAGTCAATATTTTTTGTGCTTTCTCCGGTATTATACAACCGGTGTTCGGCAAATTCAACCGAAAAACCATGATAAGGCGATTTGTGAAGTCCTGTGATGAATCCTTCGACTAATTGTTTGGCTAACAGCTCAATATTTCCCAGTTCCCGTATCTTTTGTAAGGATAATTTCATGTTTTTTAACAGTAATAAAATATAATATCAGAATATTTGTGATAAATAATTCCTATCTTTAATAAGAAAAGGTAAAAAAATTGTATAATTATCACAGATTCATCTGATTTATAACAAATTATCTATATATAATTTGCAACAAAGTAAATCATTGTTTTATATTTATCCGATTTTACTATTGTAAATATTGAAATTGAAAAACTTTTAATCAAAACATATAGAGCAGTGGACGAGAATAAGGAAAATGGAAAAGTTGAAATCTATTCCCGCCGAGTAAGAGCCGGAAAGAGAACTTACTTTTTTGACGTAAAATCTACCAGATCTAATGATTATTACCTGACCATCACAGAAAGTAAGCGCAGGTATAAGGAGGACGGTTACTTTTATGAAAAACATAAAATTTTCTTATATAAAGAAGATTTTGATAAGTTCATTGATGCATTGAAAAATACGGTAGAATATGTGAAAACGGA
>JBNKDZ010000389.1:0-3222 GCA_050288525.1 Cyclobacteriaceae bacterium | reverse complement strand
TTGGTTGTTAAACCTGTGGATCAATCCGGAGGATATGGCATATTTATCGGCGCTCAGGAATCGAAGGAAAATATCCGGAAGGAAAAGGAACTGATCAAAAAAAATCCACGGGGATATATTGCTCAGCCGATTATGAACCTGTCACTTCATTCCACCTATATTGAAAATAAAGAGCTCTTTGAACCCAGACATGTTGATTTAAGAACTTTTACCTTGTTAGGAAAAAACTATGAATATGTGCTTGAGGGCGGATTATCCAGAGTAGCCTTGAAAGAGGGAAGCTTAATTGTAAACTCTTCTCAGGGAGGAGGCTCAAAAGACACCTGGATAATAGATTAATTTTTATAATTCTAAAGATACGTAAAATATGTTATCAAGAGTTGCGGAAAATCTTTTCTGGATGGGAAGATATTTGGAACGAACTGAACATCTGGCCCGATATATTAATGTTGAGTACTTCTCAACACTTGATAGTTCTTATCCCAAGTTACATGAACTGGCGCTTCTGTCCATAGCTGATATGATCGGATTACCAAAACCAGATGTTGAAAAAGGCATCAACGAAGAAGAAATCCTTGTTGGCGCTGCATTAGACGAACAAAATCCTGTCTCAATATTATCAACATTGTACTATGGACGCGAAAATGCCAGGAGCGTGCGGGATGTAATATCTACAGAGCTATGGGAATCCATTAATAACTTTTATCATTTTGTCAATCAATATCCGGTTGATATTTACAAAACACGGGGTTTATCTGATTTTGCCATAAATGTAATGCAACGCTGTTCGAATGTTCGGGGAAGAGTTCAACACACGCTTCTTCATGATGTTGGATGGATGTTCATTCAACTTGGAATTTGTATCGAGAGTGCCTCACAAATTATCCGGATCATGATCAGCAAGATCAAGGATATGGAAGAAATCAAAAAGTTGAAATTGGGGCGTTCAATCAATGAGCAGCAATGGGACATTCTGTTGGATTGTGTCGAAGCAAAAGATATGTGCAAAAAATATTATACCCGATTGCCAAACAGGGATGACACCATCGATTTTCTCTTATTCAATCCATATTTCCCACGATCATCGATCAGTCGTCTTAATGATGTTATGAAATATTTGAAGAGGATATGCATAACCTACCAAAAAAATCAAAAAAGTATTGAATTCAGGGTCGCCAAGATTATTACTCCCATCCAGTTTATGGAAGTACAGGAAATAGATGATCATTTAATAGAATTCCTCAATCAATTATTATCCAAAATATATCTGATCAGCGATCTGATAACAGAAGATTTCTTTAATTAATTATGCCGGTATATCAAATCACATACAATACGTCAAACACATACTCTGATCTTGTTCATGAAGCAATATTGGAGTTTCTTGTACTTCCATCTTCAGATAATGATCAGGAAATTCTTAATCAGGAATTTCAAACCCAACCAAATATTTCAAGTTATTCCGGAAAAAATATTTTTGGTTTTGAGGTTCTCCGATTCAGGCTACGCGGTCATGTCGATGCATTCCATTTCAGTCTGAAAGGACTCGTAAAGAAAGAAGTAACCAATCCGTTTGGATTCGTTCCGCTTACGATCGAAGAAGAACGATCCTATCTGTATTCGGAAGATTTCCTTATTGATCACTATCTTTACCTTGGGCAAAATCAAATGACTATCCTGCCTGCCGAATTCCCCACACCAGTTATCAAACCTTACGAGGGAGTCTTTGAATTTATCCAACGCATAAACAAATTTGTTCATAATCAATTAACCTATGACCATACTATAAAAGACCCACATCGTACGCTCACAAAAACACTCTCTGAAAAAAAAGGCGTGTGTCAGGATTTTGCCCATCTTATGATCGCTATCATCCGTAAAAACAGCATTCCCTGTCGTTATGTAAGTGGTTATTTAAATCAGGGAAACAACCTCGTCGGAACAGGCGCTGTTCATGCCTGGAT
The DNA here is from genome assembly GCA_050288525.1 of Cyclobacteriaceae bacterium. Lineage (GTDB taxonomy): Bacteria > Bacteroidota > Bacteroidia > Cytophagales > Cyclobacteriaceae > JBNKDZ01. The sequence continues at coordinate 1,258 of JBNKDZ010000389.1, read as the reverse complement.
TCAGGTTTTGATCCCCGGGATTGGATGGATTGGATTTGATCCGACAAATAATTTGCTTGAGGACCATCATTATATTAAAATTGCGCACGGTTTGGACATTAATGACTGTACGACCTTAAAGGGTGTGATAAAAGGTGCAGGCACAAACAAAACGGAGTATAGCGTCACAGTAAAAGAACAATCTAAAAGCATGAATCAATGACATATTGTTTGGGTATTAAGTTAAAAACCGGATTAGTGGCTATCAGCGATACACGGATCACTTCAGGAAATGAAACTACAACTGCAGAAAAATACAAAATATACAAAAAAGGCAATCAGGCTATTTTTTTATTGACTTCAGGTCTGCGTTCTGTAAGGGACAAAACCCTAACCTATTACTCTGAAGTGCTACAGGAAAAACTTGATAAGTTTGAAAAACTTTATGAAGCAGTCAATTCCTTTGGTGAGCAGATAAAAAGAGTTGCCAGAGAAGACAAAAAGATGTTGCATGAGAGTGGTCTTGATTTCAATATAAACACCATTGTAGGTGGCAAACTGGTTGGTGACAAAGAACACAAACTTTACTTGTTATACCCTCAGGGAAACTGGATTGAAATAGGAAATGGATCTCCTTTTACTATTATTGGAAATTCCGGTTATGGCACTCCGGTTCTGCGAAGAACTATCAGCTATGATTCAAGTATACGATTTGCCCTTAAAACCGGATTTTTATCTTTTGATTCAACCAGAGTGTCTGCCAATGATGTAGGATACCCGATTGATGTGCTCGTCTACCATCAGGAAACGAACGACATAATATTAAAGCGCTTTCAGGAAGATGATCTTTCTTCTATATCTAATTTCTGGGGAGAACAGCTCACAAAAGCCGTAAGTAAAGTCCCGGAAGATTGGATGGATCAGTTTTTATTATAATCTGTTTTTTTATCCACACTAAAGTAAAATATCATTCATGGCATGATTTATGATAATTGTTTTTACGCAAATATTTGCTATATTATTATCGATAATATTGCTATGGGTGCACTGCTTTAAGTAAGTAAAAACTAATTTTAAAAACAGTAACAAACCTAACCATGATAATTATTTGACATTAATTTATTGTTTTTGATGTATACTTGTAAAATGTGCCAGATATTTTATGATATTTTATGTATACTTGTAAGATCCTTGTAAGATGTGCCAGATATTTTGATGCACTATTTTTTCTGTGAGTTCTTTCAAGAACGGAAATTGAGTCTATAAGGTATCCTTTACT
>JBNKDZ010000388.1:0-1809 GCA_050288525.1 Cyclobacteriaceae bacterium | reverse complement strand
GGTTAAATTCTGAATCTTTACCACGCCATCTTGGGTCAGAAGTATTGCTATTGACATCAAGAGGCGAACTGCCGGTATAGGAAACAGATAATACACCTGGTTGTTTTTCCAACTCATTTTTAAAAGCGTCCTGATGTTTAAACATCCGAATTGTTTGTGGGAAATATACAACATTGTCTTCATCAAGGCCCAGAGTTTTATCTTGTATATATTTAATCTGTTTGAATATAAGAATAGAGGATATAATGAATACGATGGTGATCACAAACTGGAATATGACCAGTGATTGACGTAGTCTCGGCAGCCCGCTTCCGGGAGTTGAGATGCTTTTCAGAACAGTTATCGGTTTGAAAGATGACATATACATCGCCGGAAATATTCCTGCTAGTAATCCGGTTATTATCGGAACAATTGTCACAATACCCAGAATGGGGAGGTTCCCCGGATTAAGTGTCAGATTCTGATCGATCAGTTGATTGAAGGTCGGCAAAGCCAGAACGACGATCAGGAAGGATAAGAGGAAACTTATGAACGTAAGTGTCAGTGCTTCATACAGGAATTGACGGAAAATGTATTTTTTACCTGATCCGAAAACCTTTTTTACTCCGACTTCTCTGCCTCTTTTAGTGGCAATGGCAGTAGCCAGATTTGTGTAATTCATACAGGCAAGAAAAACGATAAACAGAGCAACAGCAGAAAATATGCGTATGTATGCTATCAGACCTGACGGATTTTCTTTCGATCCGTTAAAATCTTTAAAAAGATGATATTCTTTGAAAGGTTGTACAAAAAAGGTTGGAAGTTTCCATGTGCCATGCTTTTTATATACATCGTTAATCTTTCGGTCGAGCACTTCCGGAGAGGTGCCTGGTTGCGCCTGAATAAAACTCATCATACTGAAATTTCCCCAGTTGGAAAGGTTATCAGTATAATATTCGAAATATTTGCTGTAGGGCATGATAAAATCAAACTTTAGCGTAGAATAGGAAGGCACATTGGCAAAGACACCTGTAACAGTAAACACCTCTTCCCGGGCATCACGTATATGTATTGGCTTTCCAATGGGATTGTCTTCTCCAAAATATTTATGGGCAAGATCTTCTGAGATTACCACCGAATTCGGATCTTTCAATGCTTTGGAGGAATCACCGAGGATGAAAGGAAATGAGAAAATGCTGAAAAATGAGCTGTCTGCATAATGACCATGTTCAAAAAACGTTTTGTTATCAAGTCTGAACAACAATTCTTTGGGCCAGGAAACACGTGTTGTTGAAACAACTTCCGGCACTTCCTTTTCGATAACAGGTGCAAATGGACCGGTCATGCTCTCGTCTACAGGGGTGTTTCCATCAGAAAAATGGATTATTTTTTGCATGATGTAAATATCATTTCCATTGGCATGGAACTTATCGGTGCGTATTTCATGATGTACCCATAGAAGGATCAGAATGGCACTTGCCATACCTAGCGAAAGCCCGATAATATTTAAAAGTGAGTATTCCTTAAATCGCCGTATATGCCGGAGGGCAAATTTGAAGTTTTGTGGTTTCATATAATAATAATTTTCTGCTTTGAGTGTTGTTTAAATAGCGTGCCTGAATTTTAATTTACAGTATATCAGCATATTATGGTTTTGTGGGTATATTCGTTGTAAATTATCTTTACACGTTTATGTGCCATTACCGGACAATTTAAAAATCCGTCCTGCCTTTTTACTTTTTCTTTTCTTCGGAGATTAGATGCAAGCACGCCAAGGATTATATATGTTCAGAAAAAAGCAAAAGCGCAGAACAGTAAGGAACACTATGT
>JBNKDZ010000387.1:0-18714 GCA_050288525.1 Cyclobacteriaceae bacterium | reverse complement strand
GAGCCGATCATTTTGCACAAAATGTTGATCGGATTCCCGATAGCTCCTCCGTAGGTTCCGGAATGCAGATCCCGGTTGGGACCGGTCACCTCCACTTCAAGATAACTCAAACCTTTCAACCCTGTGGATATTGAAGGATTCTCATTTGACAACATACTTGTATCGGAGATCACAATTATATCAGCTTTAAGTTTTTCCTTGTTCTCCTTCACAAAGATCTCAAGATTTTTAGAACCGATCTCTTCTTCCCCTTCGATCATAAATTTCACATTACAATACAGGCTGTCCGTGGATGCCATTGCCTCAAAGGCCTTCAGGTGCATATAAAACTGCCCTTTATCATCCGATGAACCTCTTGCATATATTTTTTCATCTTTTATTACCGGTTCAAACGGAGGGCTATTCCATAATTCCAGCGGATCTGCAGGTTGCACATCGTAGTGGCCATATACCAGAATGGTAGGAAGAGCAGGATCAATAATTTTTTCTGCATATACAATCGGATGTCCTGCAGTCTCGCAAACTTCACTATGATCAACCCCCAACAGGTCAAACTGATCTTTTATAAAAACAGCTGCTTTATGGACATCTCCCTTATAGCTTTCATCCGCACTAATTGACGGTATACGTAACAAATCAAATAGTTCATTCAGAAATCTGTCCTTGTTTTTTTCTATATAATTTTGGTAGTCCTTCAAATCCATAGCCATAACTTTTAATATTCTGTGTTCAGTTCACCACAATTTAATCACTCAGGATCATTTTCCCAGATTTAACTTTAAAAAATATAGGATATTTTTAAGATCGGGTGATTAATGATGGGTATAAAAAAATTAAGTGAATAAAAATATTAAAAATTGATTGAATTTTTCAGACCGTTATTTATCTTTGCAGTCCGTTTGTAAAGCAACGGAAAAAAGCGAAAGTAGCTCAGCTGGTAGAGCACGACCTTGCCAAGGTCGGGGTCGCGGGTTCGAATCCCGTCTTTCGCTCTTTTTTTATTGAAAAAATATCCGTTCGGTGATATTCCAATACAAAAAATACCAAAGACTATGAAATAGTCGATGCCCAGGTGGTGGAATTGGTAGACACGCAGGACTTAAAATCCTGTGGCTGTTAAGGCCGTGCGGGTTCAAGTCCCGCCCTGGGTACAAAAACATTTCAGATGGCTTCCCAATCGGGAGGCTTTTTTTATGCTTTAAAAATCCTTCCGTACTCCAATCAAAGAATCCATTTTTATTTTACAACACAATAAACTAAAAATGGTACAACACATATTACGGATCAATTGATGATGTGTTGAAGGAAGCTTTTACAGGATCAATCGGTATTTCTGGGGAGTTTATAAATAAATTGTTTGGAGGAACAAGAGAAGTTACTTGAACAAAGAGTAGATTGGAGTGTTATGAAATATTGAGTAGTGTCGTCAAAATTAACGCTGACAGGTCTTTGGACGCTGTCAGGTTGGTATCACTAAAATTAAACTTTTTACAAACAATACGCTGTCCCCTGTGCCATCCGTATTCTATTCCCCAGAAATACCGATTGATCCAAAAGATCTATTTTGAGTCGTTTTAAATATGGGCGAGATGGATGTTGTGTTGATTAACACAAAAAACTAAATATGATACAGCAAGTAATACTAAATATAATAATACCAAATAAACTAAATATGGTAAAACATTATTTACTAAATTTGGTAATATATATACTGAAACAAAAAGTAAAAAGATATGGCATCACCTTCTGAGAAACTGGCAGAATCATTGGAGTTATTGAGTCACCTGCAAAATGAAAAAGGCGTTGCAATCGTACGTGCCGGTAATCTTTCTCGTACTCATAAAGAACGACTTGTAAAAAATGGTTTTCTGAAAGAAATTCTTAAAGGTTGGTATATTTCAAAGAGACCTGAAGAACAAGATGGTGACACCACTTCCTGGTATACTTCATTCTGGGATTTTGCATCCGTTTATATTAAAGCACGATTTGGAGATGAATGGTGCTTGTCTCCTGAACAATCCTTATATCTCCATGGTGAGAATTGTACTGTCCCCAAACAATTGATCGTTCGCTCACCAAAAGCACAGAATAATAAAATCGATCTCATTCACGGAACTTCCTTTTTTGATCTGAAACTTGAAATTCCAGAGAAAAAGCAACGTATTGTAAAGAACAATATTCAGCTATACGGATTGGCACAGGCACTTATTGCTGTAAATGCTGATTTCTTTGTCAAATCTCCGGTAGATGCACGAACGTGCCTTTCGATAATCAGGGATTCATCCGAGGTTCTTTCCTTGTTGCTTGACGGGGAGCATACTATTATTGCAGGTCGATTGGCAGGTGCTTTTAGAAATATTGGTAAAGATAAGATTGCTGATGAGATTATCACAACCATGAAAAGGGCAGGTTTTAATGCCCGTGAAGAAGATCCGTTTAAACAAAAATTGACGTATTCTCCAGGCTCAAGAGAGGTGTCTCCATATGTCAACCGAATAAAATTCATGTGGCAAGACATGCGCCAATCTGTCATTGATAATTTTCCCAAGAATGATAAGCCTGTTAATAATATTAAAGCCTATCTACAAAATGTTGAAGATAGCTATCTTGACGATGCCTATCATTCTTTATCCATCGAAGGATATCGTGTTACGCCTGAACTTATAGAAAAGGTTAAAAGCGGAAACTGGAATCCTGATAAAAACAAAGACGATCAGGAACAAAAGAATGCAATGGCTGCACGTGGTTATTACCTGGCTTTTCAGGATGTCAAAAAAAGTATCAAATCTATTCTGTCAGGTAAAAATGCAGGTGATGTCACGGATAATGATCACAGATCATGGTATAGTGAGTTGTTTGCTCCAAGTGTATCTGCAGGATTATTGAAAGCTTCCGATCTTGCAGGTTATCGCAATGGCCCTGTCTATATAAAAAGTTCGATGCACACACCGCCAAACCATGAAGCCGTCAGGGAAATAATGCCTGTATTGTTTGATCTGTTAAAAGAAGAAGCGGAACCTTGTGTAAGAGTGGTTTTGGGACATTTTATCTTTGTTTACATTCATCCCTATTTTGATGGAAATGGACGAATAGCCAGATTTCTGATGAATTGTATGTTGGCATCAGGTGGATATCCATGGACAATTATCCCCCTCAAAAAACGGGATCTGTATATGGCTGCTCTGGAAAAGGCCAGTGTTGGCAATAATATATCCGATTTTGCAAAGTTTATCGGTTCTTTGGTCAGCAAGAAAAATCATTCAGCCAACCAGACAAAAAACAGAACATAAATTTTCTGTGCGTAGAACATCTGAAATAAGGGTAGCTGTAAGCAACAACCTTTACGTGAGAAAATAGTTCTCCTTAAATCACCTGAATTTCTGAGAAATATACGCAGCCATATTATCCAGGGAAACGATTTTATCAGCAGCTCCAAGATCAATAGCTACTTTTGGCATGCCGAATACTACACAACTCTGTTTGTCCTGAGCTACGGTGAAAGCTCCTGCCTGTTTCATTTCCAGTAGTCCTTTGGCGCCATCATCCCCCATACCGGTCATAATGATCCCAATGGCATTCTTTCCGGCATTTTGGGCTGCAGATCTGAAGAGTACATCTACAGAAGGCCTGTGACGATTCACCAGCGGACCGTCGATCACCTCAACATAATACTTGGCTCCACTCTTTTTGATCACAATGTGTTTGTTCCCCGGAGCAATAATAGCTTTCCCACGTGTAACAGCATCACCGTTTTCGCCTTCCTTAACCTTTATTTCACAGATGCTGTTCAAACGGTTGGCAAAGGATTTTGTAAACAGTTCAGGCATATGTTGTACAATAACAATACCCGGACAATCCGGGGGCATGCCTTCAAGAAACTGCTGAATAGCTGTTGTACCTCCTGTGGAAGCTCCCAAAGCGATGACTTTATCGGTAGTTTCTTTTATATGAACATTTGATGTCGGGGCCAGTATGCTGTCGGCGGATAGTTTGGGTGAAATATCCGGGAAGACAGTAATTGAATTCCGCCGCCTCATTCTGGTCACCGCAGCACCTCTTACGGAGTTGCATATTCGTATCCTTGATTCCTCAAAAAACTCTTTTGTGGTTAATTTTGGTTTTGTAATAACATCAACAGCACCAAAATTCAAAGCATCAAGGCTTAGTTTAGCGCCATTTAGTGTAAGGCTTGAAATAATAACAACAGGGACCGGAAACTGAGCCATTAGTTTTTTTAAGAATGTCAATCCGTTCATTCTGGGCATTTCCAGATCCAGCGTGATCACATCCGGAGGATCAGCAACAATTTTTTTTGCCGCAAAAATCGGGTCTGCAGCTGTTGCAATTACTTCCAGAGCAGGATCACTTGATAAAATATCGGTCAACGCTCTTCGTACCAACGCTGAGTCATCCACTATTAATACTTTTATTTTTTTCATACCCGAACAGAAATTAACCTATCACCATCTAATGCCACAAACAACACCTGGTTATATGGTTGATCTATAATGATCTTCATTCAGAAATTTATTTAACTACATTAAAATAACCATTTTTTGAAGGACTGTTCCCATAAATAACCATAAAATTTATTTATTTAAAAGTGCCCTGACCAATTTTTCAGGTCAGGGCAAGAAGAAGAATAATTAAAAAAAGAAGTTAAACATTTACTTTTTTCTTTCCGGAGATTATACCGAGGATATGACCTGCCATATCATCGATATTAAGTACTTTATTGGCTGCCCCCAGATCGATTGCTGCCTTCGGCATGCCGTACACGGCACTGCTACCCTCATCCTGTGCAATAGTATAAGCACCGGCTTGTTTCATTTCCAGCAAGCCGTTTGCTCCATCATCTCCCATACCGGTCAGGATTATTCCTACTGCATTTTTTCCGACAAATTGTGCCGTTGAACGGAACAACATATCCACAGATGGCCGGTGACGGTTTACCAACGGTCCGTCAACAATATCCACATAGTATTTTGCCCCGCTTTTATTGACCAGCATATGTTTATTACCGGGAGCAATAAGAACCTTTCCTGATGTGATGGTGTCTCCCGGTTCGGCTTCCTTAATATTTATTTTACAAATGCTGTTCATTCGTTCAGCAAATGTTTTGGTAAACATTTCGGGCATATGCTGAACAATCACAATTCCCGGACAGTCGGGAGGCATAACGGATAAGATCCTGAGTATGGCAGACGTTCCTCCGGTAGATGCTCCAATGGCGATTACCTTGTCGGTGGTTTCAGACAATGAAATCATGGATTGGTTCATATGGATGAGATCATCCACCTGAAAGCCGGCAGAGAACACAGATATATCTGCTTCATTCTTCTTAATATCTGTTTTTGCGGCAGCTTTTACAGCATCGATAATCCGGATCTTTGATTCTTCAAAAAACTCTTTGTTGGCAATTTTAGGTTTTGTAATTACATCCACAGCTCCAATTTCCAGCGCTTTCATGGATAATTCAGCATTTTTTGTTGTCAGACTTGAAATGATAACTACCGGCACCGGATACTGAGCCATTATTTTACTCAGGAACGTAATTCCATTCATCCTTGGCATTTCCATATCGAGCGTTATGACATCCGGAGGATTTTTGATCATTTTCTTTGCTGCAAAGATTGGATCTGCGGCAGTATCTACTACTTCAATTTCAGGATCGGAATCCAGTATTTTTGTAAGTGTCTGTCGTACCAAAGCCGAATCATCCACTATCATCACCTTAATTGTTCCCATTTTTATTTTGTTTGGTTTTTAGACGTTGATATTTGTTTGCTGTTCAATTGCGTTATTTTACCTTGACAAAGATCGTCGGTTTGATTTGTTGAATTGGTAATTTAAATCCGATAACAGACTCAGAATGCCCCAGGAAGAGATATCCTCCCGGATTCAGTTGATAGCATAGTTGATTTAATATTTGAAATTGTAATGCTCTTTCAAAATAGATCAGTACATTCCGGCAGAAAATCAAATCATGTTTACCCATTGCATGGTAGGCAGACGATTTCAGGTTGAATGACTGGAATATAATTTTCGAGCTAAGGTTTTTTTTAACCCGCACCTTGTTGGAATATTCATTTTTGCCGCGTTGAAAATACCTCTTCAGCATACTATCGGATACTGTTTCAACTTTTGAGACTTCATAGATTCCCTGCTGAGCATGCTTTAATACTTTTGGAGAAATATCTGTGGCCAGAATAGAATAATCCATTTCAGGGTTCCTTAATTTATACTCATTCAGCATAATGGCCAGTGAATACGGTTCTTCTCCTGTGGAGCATCCTGCACTCCATACCGAAAGATATTTTTTATCTTTTTTCTTTTTAAGATATTCGTCGAGTCCCTGAGAAGAAAGAAAGTCAAAATGGATCTTCTCGCGGAAAAAGTCCGTCTTATTTGTGCTCACTTCGCTAATAAGATGGGCAACTTCATTTTGCCGGCCTTCCAGCGAAAACAGATAATCAGTATATTCTTTAAAGTCACTGAAATTAAGAGCTTTCAAACGTTTTTGTAAACGTCCCTGCAGAAGCGATTTTTTAGATGCCGGCATCTTTATGCCAAAGTTTTTCATTATAAAATCGCTCAAAACCAAAAACTCCTTTTGCTTCAGGACTATTGATCCCTGCACACCTATTTTCCCTGAACTATTCCCGCTCATACTTCCCGTAATTTGCTTCTATTCCTCCTCCCGGATCAATTCAGTTATCCCGGACAATTCTTCAATATCAAGAACTTTATCAATATCAAGGACGATCACAAATTCCTTATTTATCTCGACTATCCCTTCCAGAAACTCCGGGTTATAGTTGATCCCCATATCAGGAACAGCCCGTATGCTTTTATAATCAAATTCAATCACATCTGACACATCATCCACGAGCAATCCCATCAAAACATTCTGATCATTTTCCTGAACATCAACAACAATCACAATTTTACCTTCATGGGTGTCACTCAATGAAAATCTTTTATGCATGTTAATAATCGGAACGATAGCCCCCCTGAAGTTCATTACTCCCGGAATGTAATCGGAAGAGTTCGGGATCTTGGTAAGATGCTCAAACTGAATGATTTCAAGGACACGATATACACTAATAGCAAATTGCTCTTTTCCAATTTTAAACTTTATATAGCTCGTTTTTTTATCTACATCTTTTGTTTTCATATCTTTTTCTTTTTTAATTAATTCAATACTACCTGATTAAAAAGATAATTCGTGTCGAGGATCAGGGCAAGTTTACCATTCACCATCACACTACCTCCTGAGAAGTAGGGCTGATTGGTAAAAATATTGCCCAGAGGCTTTATAACAGCCTGATGCTCTCCCAATATCCGGTCAACGATGATCCCATATTTCTTATCATCCTTATTGATGATGATAACCATATCATCTTCACTATAATGTTCCGGATAATTGAATTTTTTCCGTAAGGAGATATATGGTATCAAATCGTTTTTATAATGAATATAATTATTATCCTTGTCATACAATTTGTTTTTATATTCTTTATAACAGTATTCAATTTCAAGTAGTGGAAGCAATATCTGAGACTGATCCACTTCAATCATCAGGGTATCAATTATTGAAAGTGTAGCAGGAAGTTTCATAACAAAAGAAGTTCCCTTGTTTTTTTCTGTTTCAATTTCCAGATTCCCTCCTACAACACTCAATTCTTTTTTTACCACATCCATACCTATTCCCCGTCCGGAAACCCTGCTTATTCCGTCATGAGTAGAAAATCCCGGTTCCATAATATACCCAAGAAAATCCTGGTCTGATACTTTTTGTCCTTCATGGATAAAGCCTTTTTTTACAGCTTGCTGGTAAACTTTATCAAGGTTAATGCCTCTGCCATCATCCTGAATCTTCAGGATCACATTTGCTCCCGAATAAAAAGCCGTAATTTTAAGTTCTCCTTTTTCAGATTTACCCATCCCAATCCGCTCTTCTTTTGATTCAATACCATGATCAATACAATTTCTCAAAATATGTATTAATGGGTTTTCGATAGATTTTAATATGGTTTTATCGATCTCGGTTTCCTGCCCTTCAACAACAAGAGAAACCTCCTTATGCAATTCTCTTGACAGATCCCTTACATGACGATTAAACTTGCTGAGCAAGGTACCTATTGGAACCAATCTCAGTTCAAGGGCATTATTTCTGAACTTTTTAGTAAGTTTTTCTATGCCTTCAATTGCATTTTTAAGTTTGAAATCCTCAAATCGTTCGGATTGAGCCCCGAGTTCTGCTGTAGAAGAGACCAATTCACTTACAAGATTCATCAGCTCATCTATCTTCCTGGAGGAGACATTAATGGATGAATTGTTGTCTGATTTTTGTTTTATCTCATTTTGTATTAGTTCTGCATTTTCAGTTAACCGAACATCCTGAGCTTCCTTTATCCCGGGAATACTTGCTACCACTCTGTTAAATAGTTCCTGGAATTTGACCTGAATATGCTCTTTGATATTAAGAGATGTTCCATATGAAGAATTAAAGAATTTCAGGATATCCGGATCAGTTATGTCCGGTTGTTCCTCAATTTCAATAATCGTAAATTCATCCTCATCATAAAAAAGAAAAAGGTCCTGAAGTTCATCCTTCGACAATTCGGTATGGATATAGACTTCCCATGAAGTGCTGCATATATTTTTTGCTTTCTGCTCTTCCCAGGTTATATCTCTTTCGTGAATAATCGTATTGGTGATACCAACTGCTTCATTCAACTCTTCCAGCATTTTCTCCGGATCAAGGCCATTTTTAAGTACGTCAGGCTCCGGAGAAAAAACGATCAGGTAGTTTTTTCTGTCAAGAGGCGTTTTCTCTTCTTCTCCGGACGAAAGGACCGGAGTCAGAATTTTTTTAAGTATGCTGACCAATTCCATTTCCGAACCTGCCGGAAAATCCGGGGTGAGCATATCCGCCAATATATCTTTCCCTCTCAGGGTGATATCAATAACTTCCGGAGATACTTCTATTCCTCCCTCACGAATGTAATCATAAACCGTTTCAAATTCATGGGCCAACTCTTCCATATTTTCAAAACCATACATTCTGGCGGATCCTTTCAGCGTATGCATTACACGAAATACATTGTTGATAATATTCCTGTTTTTCGGATCCTGTTCCAACAGAAGCAAATCTTTTTCTACCTGAGACAACATATCTCTGGCTTCGTCGATATAGCTTGCGATAAACTCTTCCATTTTATGATAACGCTTTTTTAACTATTTTCTGGAATTCTACAAGCTCAAATGGTTTTTTGATCCATGCGGTAATCTTTGCACTATATACCTTATTGATTTTTTCTTCATTTGTCTCAGTAGAAAGCAATAAAACAGGAATGTATTGATATTTTTCAATTCCACGTAGGTACTCTACCAATTCAGCTCCGTTCATATTAGGCATATTATAATCTGTAATTACCAGGTCAACTGTATCACCATCGAAATACTTCAGTGCTTCTCTCCCGTCACTGGCCTCCAACACCTCACAATCCAATCTTTCAAGGACGTTTTTTATGATACGCCTCGAAGCATTAAAGTCTTCTGCTAGCACAATTCTTTTTTTTGACATATCTGTTCAGATAATTTACGATTTGATTTTTAAGATCTAAAAATCTTCAAAATCCGAATCAAGGAGCGTCACATTAGTATGATTAGACCCTGCTTTTTTCTTTTTCAGCTTTCCCGGCGTGCCATTTTTACTTGATTTAGGCATACGCGGACCTTTTTTCTTTAACGATGAATCCATTTTCGCATTACCATTTTCACTCAGCTTAAAGAAAGTAACCGTTGATTGAAGACTTTCAGCCTGTGAAGACAGTTCTTCAGCACTTGTGGCCATTTCTTCAGAGAAAGCAGCATTTTGTTGAGTCACCACATTGAGTTGCTGAACTGAGGAATTTATCTGATCCGCTCCGGAGTTTTGTTCAATACTTGCTGCAGCAATTTCCTGTACAAGCTGTGATGTTTTCATAATTTCAGGTACCAGTTCATCCAGAAGCTTGCTTGACTCTTCGGTTATATTCAAACTGTTTTTGGACAAGCCTTCAATTTCCTCAGCAGCCTTTTTACTCCTTTCGGCAAGTTTTCGCACCTCCATAGCCACAACAGCAAATCCTTTCCCGTGTTCGCCGGCTCTTGCTGCTTCAACAGCTGCATTAAGTGCCAGAAGATTTGTCTGGAACGCAATATCATTAATGATGGTAATCTTTTCGGCGATCGTTTTAATCGATTCAAAACTTTCTTTTCCTATGCTGTTCATTTTGTTCATGCTAATGGTAGCATTTTTTGAGATCTGCTCTGTTTGCTGGGCATTGTCATTGTTTTGCTGAATATTGCTAACCATCTGCTCCATAGATGAGGATACTTCCTCTACAGAAGATGCCTGCTCGGAGGCGCCTTCAGAGATTTGTTGTGAACTTGAACTAAGCTGCTGACTTGCCGAAGCAATATTTTCCGATCCGAGCTGAATATTTTCCACTATTTCTTTCAGCTTACAAATCATATTATGAAATGCTTTATTAAGCTTTCCGATTTCATCTTTTTGATTTACGGATTCCTCATCAATAGATACGGTAAGATCCCCTTTGGATATCTTTTCTGCCAGACTTACACTGCGGTTAATGGCTCCTGTTATATCTTTTGTGAATAAAATTGCGATAAATACGGTTATTACCGTCACAACCAGGGCAATAATAATAACCATTAAGGTCGTACTTGTCTGATTGCTTTTGACGATCTTTTCTTCCTTTTCAATACTTGAATCATATGTATTCACAATCTTATTGAAGATATCACCTACTTCTGATAAATATTTTTCAGTTTCTCCAAAATAAATTACCCTGGCTTCTTCCATACTACCAAGATTGGCATCGTTCCAGGATATCATCTCATCAAGTTCTTCAACTACCTCAAAGGAGGTTGGTTCGATCTCATCCATGTACATTCGACGTGCTCCGGTAATATCTCCTTGAGAAAGTCTTTTTTCAAGGTCAATAACGCTTTTATGCAACTTGTCATGGGGATCTTCCACTTTGCTGACCAAAGCTGAAAACTCGGGATTCGCATTTCTGAACATCCGTAATTCTTCCGAATACAACCATTGTCCGAATCCACATTTGTGAGGATCTTTTATAACTTCTATGCTATTAACCTTTTTTGCCTCCACAAGATATTCTTTTACAGCAAGTGCCCATTTCAAATGTGCAGTTTTAGCATCACGCAACACATTACTCAACTCCTGATTTGCCTGAATAAACTTTTTCTGGATCTTGGTTGCCGAGTTATGCAAATGTTTGTGCGGCTGTTCAATATCAGCAAAGTAGGTCCTTAGTTCAGGATATTTTTCCTCCACATGTTTACGGTCATCGCTATAGTACCAACGTCCGAGTGCACATTTTGTAGGATCCAGTTCCACATTAAGTTCCGTCACTTCATCATTCGTTATAAAAGCATTTACGTTCTTTGCCCATTTTAAATGATCCACATGTCGTTGTATGATATCATTTTTATACTTATTGCTTTCCGTAATATTATTGGCACCACCAATGATATCACCAATTCCAACAATACTTTCGATTGCTACAAAAACAATCAGTACAATAACAATTGTAAATGCTAATGCAAACTTTTTACCCAGATTGAGATTTTTCCACTTCATAATATCAATGATTTATTTTGACGATTTCCTTACTAGTTTGCAGGAACCGGTATTTCCGGTTTTTTTGTTTGGTTAAATAAATAGTTACTCGGTTTTCTTTCATATATACCCTAATGTAGGCTCTTCCAAAGGCGCCGGAAGCGGTCTGTTTGCTTCCCTTCTGAACCCGATATATTTGTGCTTTACAATCCCTGTTCCTGTGTCAAAGATGATTTTACACCCTTTATTTCCTCCGATTTTTGAACTCACTACCTTGATATTTTGCTTTTTAAGAAAATCAAACGCTACATCAAGATTTTTAGCCCCTGTATTGAAACTATAACTGGTGGTAACCCACAGTTCAGCGCCTCCAAACACTTTGGCCTGAATGGTTTCTCTGAAAGCTCCCATTTTAAGCATTTTATCCAACAACGCGGCCAATGCAGTATCTCCGTATTTGGCAATTTTCAAGTCATTCTTTTCATTTACCGGTAACAGATAATGATTTATTCCGGCAGCTTTTGACACAGGATCAAACAAACATACCGAAACACATGACCCGAGCAGGGTGGTAACAAGCCCTGACTCCTTGGTAACAAACAAATTTCCCGGATATAAATAATGACTAAGGTTTATATTCTCCATAATTCAAATTATTCTTCTTCATCCTTGTTCCTTTTCAACATATTTGAATTGAACATCAGGCTGATGTCTTTTTGGATATACTTTAATTATTAAAAATAAAACTTTATCAGGCAAAATCCTTCGATATTATGGCATGAAAATTACATGTGCAATTAAATTAATATGATACAAAATAATTATTAAATTTTAACCCATTATTTCATTGATATTCTGCTACTTACGTCACACAAGGCGTATTTAATTTATATTTCAAAATTCAAATATCAATATTTATTGTCGTTTTTATATCTATTTTTAACGTAACTAATTTGCTCTATTTAAATGACGGAAATAAAATCGTACACTTTTTATTATAAACTAAATTTAGATTGATGACAAACTTTTAAAGTGGAGGAAACAGAAGACTATAATGTATAATTCATACCAAACTGTTTGGATACATAATCGTTAACCATCTGAATTGGCCTCTGGTGTGTGTTTGAAATAAACAGTTGGTTTTATTTGCGTTAACGGAAGTGAGAAGCCTATGAGAGATTCCGAATGTCCAACAAAAAGAAATCCTCCAGGTTTTAGCTGATGACATAGCTTAACGAGAATCTCATGTTGCAATTTCCTGTCAAAATATATTAACACATTCCTACAAAATATAATGTCATGTTTCCCCTGTGAGCCATAGTCAGAAGTGGCGAGATTAAAATGTTTAAAGTCAATTTTTTGCCTTATAACTGATTGTACTTTCATTTTTCCTGAATACGTATTTTTGCCCCGATAAAAGTATTTCCGAAGCATATGATCAGGTATTGTAGGTACTTTATTCAGGCTATATATGCCTAATTTTGCTATTTGAAGCATCTCCTGAGACACATCAGTAGCCAATATTTTGAAATCAAAACGGGGATTAAGTGTTTTATATTCATTGATTGTCATAGCAATGGTATACGGCTCTTCTCCACTTGAACACCCCGCACTCCACACCGATATCATACGTTTACCTTTATGAACAATAAGGTCATCGAGGCCATGGCTAAAGAGAAAATCAAAATGTGCCCGCTCCCGAAAAAAATCGGTCTTATTTGTGCTTACAGCATTAATCAGGTCTTCTATCTCCTTAATTTGCCCTATCCTGGAAAACAGATAATTGTTGTATTCTTTAAAACTGCTCAGATTTAAAAGCCGTAACCTTCTTTGAAGACGTCCCTGGAGCAATATCTTCTTCTCGAGAGTCAGTTTTATACCAAATTTATCTTTAATAAACGAACTCAGCTTATGAAATTCGTTATTACTCATTGGAACCATATTTCCTTCAGGGGAAAAAGATTTTTTACCTTCCATTCATATTCCCATTTTACCTGTCTGTCCCTGACTATTTATTAATATATCCCAAATTATTAATAATCAGTCTTTACTGATCGATATGTTGTTTGCTTATGTTGTTGATTAATTGACTATAAGATTATTAAACAGATAATTCGTATCCAGGATCAGGGCGAGCTTTCCATCTACCATAATACTTCCTCCGGAAAAATAGGGCTGACTGGCAAATAATTTACCCAAAGGTTTTATTACTGCCTGTTGCTCACCTATTATCCTGTCAACAATTATACCGTACTTCTTATCATATTTATTTATTATTATGACCATCTCTTCATCCCGCTCATTTTCAGGCAATTGAAACCTTTCTCTCAATGAGATATATGGAATAAGATCATCTTTGTAGTTAAGATAATCGTTGTCATTGTTCTTTATATTTTTCCTGGATTCCTTAAAACAATATTCCACTTCGAGCAATGGTAATAGTAGTTTTGAATCGTGAACCTCCAGCAAAAGTGTGTCGATAATCGATAAGGTTGCCGGAAGTTTGAGCGTGATATAGGTACCCAAACCTTTTTCCGTCTCAATATCCAGACTCCCGCTAACGTTGTTCAATTCTTTCTTAACCACATCCATTCCGACACCTCTTCCGGAAACTTTACTTACCTTATCGGATGTAGAGAATCCGGGCTCCATAATAAACTGAATAAGCTCCTGATCGGATATTTGCTGATCGGCACGTAAATAGCCTTTTTTTATTGCTGTTTCCCTGATTTTATCGAGATCAATCCCTTTGCCGTCATCCTGTACCTGGATCATAACATTTGCTCCCGAATAAAATGCAATTATCTTCAATTGACCTTCAGGTGTTTTGCCGAGTTTGATCCGTTCTTCTTTTGTTTCAATACCATGATCCATACTGTTTCGAATGATATGCAATAAGGGTTTTTCAATCGCTCCGAGTATTGTTTTATCAATTTCAGTATCCTGACCTTCAATAATCAACCGGACTTTTTTGTTTAGTTCTTTGGATAGGTCACGTACATGCCTGGTAAACCGGCTCAATAAAGTCCCCACCGGCAACAATCTCAACTCGAGTGCATTGTCTCTGAATTTTTTTGTCAGCTTGCCTATTATCTCAACTGTATTATTGAGTTTAAAATTTTTATAGGGTGACGTCTGAATGTTCAGAGAGGCTGTAGTAGTAACCAGCTCACTGACAAGATTCATGAGTTCATCTATTTTCTCTGAGGACACATTAATAGTCGACTGATTCTCATCTTGCCTTCTTTCGGTTTTTCCCCTAGGCTCATTATACAAATGGGGTGTTTTATCAACTTCTTCAAGTACAGGCTCAGCAGCACCTGCCTCTGGTAATGTGTCAATACTGGCAGATATATGATCTTTAATCCTTATTTTCTTATCACAATACTTTTTATAAAATTTTTTGTATCCTGCTGTTGGCTTTTCTAAAAACTTCTCATCAATTACATTGACCTCATATTCTTTTTCATCATAAAAAAGAAAAATTGATTCAACGTCATTTTTAGACATTCTGGTTCTCAGATATATCTCCCAAACCGTGTTGCATGTTTTTTTCTTTTTCTGGTCTTCCCAGGGTACTTTACCTTCATGAACGATAACATGACATTCACCTGAAGTTTCAATTTCTTTTATAATCTTATCAGGATCCAAACCTCTTTCAAATACCCCCTTGTCAGGTGCAAAAACAGCACAATAAATGGCACCTGCCGGAATCGCTCTTTTTTCCGAGGAAAGGGTTTCTTTTCCCTCATCCTCTAAAAATGCCCAATCAATTCCCTGAGGAGAATCTGAATTCAGCATCGCCAGCATGGTATCCTTGCCCTTCAGTGTAGCATCAATGATATCGCCTGATAATGTTTGCTCTCCACTTCTGATGCGATCATAGATCGTTTCATATTCGTGCGCCAGGTTTTCAATATTTTCGAACCCATACATTCGGGCGGTTCCCTTAAGGGTATGCATCACCCTGAAAACATTATCTATGATTTCTTTATTTTCCGGATCCTGTTCCAGCTTAAGAAGATCACTTTCCATAGCAGAAAGCATACTTTGAGCTTCCTGAATAAATTCATTTATATACTCTTTCATCACCCAAGTACTTTCTCTACCAACTTCATAAACTCCATTATCTCAAAAGGTTTCATGATCCATGCTGTGATTTTAGCATCTTTTGCTCTTTGCTGTTTTTGAATATTTGTCTCTGTTGACAACATAAAGATCGGGATATATTTGTATTCTTCCTTACGTCTGATAGCTTCTACCAACTCCCCTCCATCCATATTAGGCATGTTATAATCTGAAATCAGAAGATCTATCTGCCTTCCATCGAAATATTTCAACGCATCCCGGCCATCAACAGCCTCTTCGACCAAAAAACCCAACCTTTCGAGTGTTTTTTTTATGATCAATCTGGATGCATTAAAATCCTCAGCTACTACGATTCTTTTCATTGGTCCCGGTCCTCCCTTTAAAAATTATAGTTTAAAAACTTTCAAAGTCTGAATCCTCTATAATTAAACCACCATCTGAATCATTTGATTTTTTTTCCGACGATTTTTGTGGCTTTTCATCTTTCTCTTTCGACATATTTTTAGTTATGTGAGAAGATGTATTGCTGCTATATTTTTGTTGCTTTTTAATCAAATACTCTTCTTCCAGTTTAAAATATGCCATGGTTTCTTTCAGACTTGCTGCCTGTGATGACAATTCTTCCGAACTTGTTGCCATTTCTTCGGCAAATGCTGCATTCTGTTGTGTAACAGTATTGAGTTGCTGAATAGCTCCATTGATCTGATCAGCTCCTGAACTTTGCTCAGTACTGGCAGCGGCAATTTCCTGAACAAGCTGCGATGTTTTAATGATCTCTGGCACCAGTTCCTCAAGCATTTTACTGCTTTTCTCAGTTGTATCAAGACTTTTCTTCGAAAGTATCTCAATTTCTTCTGCTGCCATTTTACTACGTTCGGCCAGCTTTCTGACTTCAGTAGCAACAACTGCAAATCCCTTTCCATGCTCGCCGGCCCTGGCAGCTTCAACAGCCGCATTTAATGCCAGCAAATTCGTCTGAAAAGCAATATCATTAACAATAGTAATTTTTTCGGCAATCGTTTTAATTATCTCAAAGCTTTCCTTGCTTGCCTTATTCATTTCATTCATACTGGTAGAGGCATTCTTTGATATCTGTTCGGTAGTTTGTGCATTATCATTATTCTGCTGAATGTTGCTCACCATTTGTTCCATTGATGAAGAAACTTCTTCTACAGAAGCCGCCTGTTCGGTTGCCCCTTCCGATATTTGTTGAGAACTTGAACTTAACTCATCACTTGCTGCAGCAACATTATCTGCTCCGGTTCGGATATTCAATACGATTTCACGGAATTTATCAGACATTTTGGAAAGTGAACTGGCAAGTTCTCCTACTTCATCTTTTTGATTTATACTAAGTCTGGCATTTAAATTTCCTGCCGCCAGCTCTTTTGTGAATGCTACCCCTTTCTTAAGAACTGAAGTAGTAGAATTGACGATTATCATATTTATTAATATAAACAATCCTATTCCTGCCAATATCGCAACAATTATGCTTTTTTGCATAACGCCTATTATCTGCATTAGATCATCTTCATAAATGGTGGTGGCCACATAGGATTTTATCTGAGGTAAATACCTGAAATACTGATACTTCATTCTCCCCTGCCACATGTAATTGCTGGTTCCTCTTTTCCCTCCGTTAAGAATCTGATTAAAAAACTGTTCGTTACTGGCATCATTTCCTTCACTATTCGGATGGATGATAAATATACCATCCTGACTAATCATATACGGATAGCCTGATGTGAAGTATTTTTTGTTGTTAAAGAGCTCCCGAAGATAATTTTTGTCAAGCTCATTGATGCTGGTTCCTATAGCCAACTTCGTTCCGTTATCCAGCATTATTGGTTTAAATGCAATAAGACGCCATTCTTCATTGTATTTTTCACGCCCCAGATATGATTCGTTGTTATTTAATGCCTGAGCGGGAGGAGAACTGTTTGGTATAAAGGTATTCAATGAATTTGATCCCTCTGAAATGTTTCCGGATTTTGAAATACACAAATATCCCTGCGGTATACGTTGAAATATAACCGTCTCCTTATTTGTCAGATTACTTATGCGGTCAGCAAGATCTGTGTTTTCAAGAAGTGATTCGCCTCCGATAAGATATTCGGGAAGTTCAATATCATACATTTCGTTGGTATTCTTATTGACTGCCGAAATCATGTTTTTTCTATTGGTAAGATTTAAAGCTCCTGCTTGAGAAAAAGCGTATTCTGCCATATCTACAGCTTGTCTGATTTCAGTGCGGTGCGAACTAACCTCAAGCTCTAACACCTGAGCCAGGTCATCAACCTGCTCGTACATACGAATATCCGTATCCTTAATTATATTTTCACGTTGGTCATTAATCATTTTCCAACCAAATACAATCAGAATCAATGCAAACACAATACCGGTAGATACATTAAGCCTAATCCCGATTTTATAATCATTAAACTTTTTCATAATTCCAGTGTTATCTTTTGTTTGGTTATGTTATATCTAATTATTGTCTTATTATCCATAGCATCAGAACGATTTTACCAATCCGTTAGGATTTTGAATTCAAAATTACTTCAACAATTAGCTGGTTTTCAAATAACGATAGAAATAGCCTCAAAAGAGTTAGATTGGATGGATTTAAATCCATTGTGTTGGCAGGAAAAGCGATGCCTTTTAACTACCAAAACATCTAATTTATCCTAATTGTTTGTTATTTTATAAATAAATAATCCAATAAACAAAAAGTGACTGGTTTACAGATTCTCCATTACGTAAGAAGTAATGGCAAAAATAGAATCTTCTCCTTAATTAAGTGTTGTTTGTAACATTGACCTACTTAAAATATAAGTCCTGTCTGAATTCCAATGCTATAATATAAATCGTAATCAAAACAGCCAAAACAACCATCGTAGTTGTTAATATTGAATCTAATTGCATAAATCCGGACAATTTATCAGTCAAATCCCCAAAAACATTCA